>JASKZZ010000425.1 GCA_030147335.1 Herpetosiphonaceae bacterium
ACAACCGTGCGGAGAACTCGCATCAACCGACACGGAAGCGTGAGCGGGTCCTGCAGCGCTTCAAGTCCGCCGGTCATGCTCAGCGGTTCCTGGCTGCCTTCGGTCCGCTCCGGGAACACTTTTGTTTTCGGCGCCATCGCCTCAAGGCACAGGAGTACTGTGCTCAACGCGCCCAACGATTCCTGGTCTGGAATGAGGTAACGGGAGTGCAGGCGGCTGCGTGAAGCTCCAGTAGACGAGGCCATCCTTCCCGCTCACTACTGGTAGTACCCTCTGCGGCTTGGCTGCCCACCATAAGTTGACAACACCTGCTTGGGTCCCAATCCGAATGCGTTCCTGAATACCACCATGTCCTGTTCGCTGCCCCTGTACAACAACCTCACGAATCGTGAGTCACTTGCTGCCGATTGAAAATGGATGCACATGCTGCAGCGCGCAAAACAAATAGGTGTCAAGCAGATGTTCTGGTTGGCCCACATCGCGATACGCAAGCCGATACATTGCCTGTGCAGTCGTTTCCATCAACGAATACCGCTGAGCATCAGTCAGGCTAAATGCCAACACCAGAAAATTGTTGACGCCAGACCGCGCTTGTAGCACCCGCTCCGCCGATACGCTTCCCATGCATACACTTTGCGTTTCCAGGCTTCTGGCGGCCGATCGTGCTCCACCTCGATTAGCAGCATTGTCACACTCTGGTTGTGCTCCAAGAATAGGACACCACTGGCTGCGCTGGTAACCACTGCTGACTTCGTGCTCCTCCCGGCTGCGGCACTGTTACGTTTATCCGGTCATAGCGCTGCTTGGTCGCGTAATCGTTGGTCCACTCAATAATTGCAAGCGCAAACTTGGTTTCAATCTTTGCCCGCAACGCAGCATAGACGTTACCGATCTCCGCACTATGTTGCAAGGTATTGCATGACGTGGGCGCACCTCCGGCACATTGATCGCTTTTCACTCTACGCCACCATAGGCTGCCAGTAACTCAGACCCTTTCTCCGCTAGCATCCACAAATCGAATCCCGCTTTTGCAGGCTGATGACTAGCGCCATCGGTCTATAAGTCCGCCGGATAAGTTGGGCAGCTTCTGTCCGCCTGAGACGGCTATACAATACACCAATGGCGACGTGGGCGCAGCGGAGGTACGGCAATGTTGCCGAATCGATAGCGCCGGGCAAAGCTTGATGCGCGCAGCGATGTGGCAGCTTCAGCTTTCAGCGCGGGCGTATCATCGAGTGCTGAAACTGGCGCGTACGATTGCGGATCTCGCTGCGAGCGAGCAAATCGGACCCGCACATCTTGCGGAAGCGTTGCAGTACCGTCCGCGATGAGCAGAATAGGAAGCATGTGTCAGCAAGGAAGCGTTGATCATGCAACATACGACGTTGTGCAATTCGTCGCGTGACGAAATGCTCATACACCTAAGGCTGTGGAAAGGATATGAAGTGTACAGCTTCCATTTTCGTTCAATACTTGACTTGCATTATTGGGTATGTTCCGCGACATAGATGACTTGTGGATTACCTAGCTCGCCTAGTGCAAGGCTAAAGAAATACGCGCCGCTCCACATCGGCTCGCTACACAGGAAAATGGTGGGAGTGGCAACGTTTGTTGCAGATCATTAGCCGTTTCATTGACTCCTCTTTGCCACTT
Source organism: Herpetosiphonaceae bacterium (assembly GCA_030147335.1). Taxonomy (GTDB): domain Bacteria; phylum Chloroflexota; class Chloroflexia; order Chloroflexales; family Kallotenuaceae; genus LB3-1. Next base: position 1,654 of record JASKZZ010000425.1, read on the forward strand.
GGCTGCGCTTGCTTCGCAATTTGTGTCGCACCAAGCATAGCCCAATCTGCCTTCTGTCGTAGCTCGATTAGCTTATCCGTGGGCATCCTTGTTGATCCAGCACAAGATCGGCGTCTAGTCCATCCTCCATTCAACCCCAATCGATATAATGCGTTAGCTACTCAGCAGCTCAAGCTGCAGCTCCCTCATCCGCTGATCTCCTTCCAGTTGCCGACCGTACATGCTGGGTAATCGCTAAGTGGAATTGCCTGGAAATTGATGTGCTGCGCGCCCTTAATTAACGATCTCTGAACGATACTGGTCTATGCTGGCGATAGTTAATCCGCTGGTTCCAAATCACCCCGGTGCACCAGCCACTGAAGGTTGAGAAAACACCATGTTGCACTACGCGTCGCCACGCTACTGCTCGTATCTGCTGCGCTGCTGGCAGGAGTCAAGCTCCAGTTACGAAGGTCAACCAGCATGGCGGTTTAGTCTCGAAGACCCCCATACCGGCGCTCTGCATGGCTTTGCCTCGTTCGACGCGTTGATGGCATTTCTGCATGAAAAATTGATCGATGAGGCGCCGACTGCCATCGATGTGGCGCATGGCAACGAAGTGGAACGAGGTGTCAATGGATAATTGAGGACACAGTATAGTACTTCAGCTACTCACAACGAAGAGATTCTTTGAGAAATACACCGGCAGGAGACGGGTATGCAGGCGGTAAATCACTCTGGACAGGAAACTCATTGCGAACGAACACTACCGCTGGTTGTTTCCTTTGGGCAACCTCTGGAACGCCCAGAGCGCATCCGCTACCACTGACCAACACTGTCGCATCGAGCACATTCATTCGTTAGCTCAACAAGTACGAAATAGTGTCGATGATCTGTATGTTGTTTCGGCACGTTAGGGGAAGGTGGAAACTATGGCACAGTTACTTAAAGGTACACGTGTCCGTTCATATGTTGTGCTACTTACCGGCGTAGCTTTAATACTAAGCTTTTTTGTACATGCACGCATCGTATCGGCAGCCGCAACGTTAACCGTGACAACCATAGCGGATACGATCGCGGCTGATGGGGCGTGTTCACTGCGCGAGGCAATCCAAGCCGCAAACACCAATACCACCGTCAATGAGTGCATTCATGATGGTAGCACGGGCACCGATACGATCGCGTTCAGTATTGGCGCTGGTGGTAAGCAAACAATTGCTGTGACATCGGCGCTTCCAATAATCACCGGCCCTGTTGTCATCAACGGGACGACCCAGCCAGGATTTCAGGATGCGCCACTGATCGAGTTGAATGGCATCAGTGCAGGAGTAGGAACGCCAGGGCTTCGGATCACCGGCGGTGCGAGCACTGTTCGTGGACTTGTCATCAATAGATTTAGCGGAGTGGGTGTTGAGCTTAAGTCGGCTAATAATGTGGTAGCAGGCAACTATATCGGCACTGACTCCAACGGCACTGTCCGCCGTGGTAACGGCGGGCAAGGTGTATTGATTGAAGGCCACGATAATATCATCGGTGGTACAGCGGCGAATGACCGAAATATTATCTCGGCCAATGGCGGTCGTGGTATTCATATTAACGGTTTGAACGCAGATAGGAACGTCGTACAAGGCAATTATGTTGGTCTCACAGCAGACGGCACGACAGGACTAGGGAATAGTTTCGCAGGAATTCGCATCGATCTCGGCGCGAACAACAGGATAGGTGGCGCCACTGCCGACGCACGCAACGTGATCGGCAATAATGGATTTTGGGGTGTTCGCATCTCAGGCGCAAATGCCACAAACAATGTTGTCGAGGGTAATTATATTGGAACTGCCGCAAATGGCACAACTGCACTAGGCAACGCGCCAGGCGGCGTGCTGGTCGAATTCGGGGCTGCAAACAACCGCATCGGTGGTAGCGCAGACAACGCGGGTAATCTGATCATGGGCAACGGCGGGGCAGGCGTGGTTATCGCAGCGGGTGGAGGTAACTCCATACTTCGTAATTCCATTGTTGATAATGCCGGTCTAGGCATTGATATCGGCAGCAACGGTGTTACTGCGAATGACCCTGGTGATGTGGATACAGGGCCGAACACGCTGCAGAACCATCCAGTCGTTCTGTCAGCCGTGCCCGGCGCGAACAGCACCACAGTTAAGGGCCGGCTGAGCGGCAAAGTCAGCACAAGCACACCAGTGTCCTTCCGCATCGAGCTGTTCTCCAGTCCAACCTGTGATCGATCTGGTTCGGGTGAAGGAAAAACGTTCTTAGCCTCAACATCGGTTTCGGCAATCACCGATGAGCAGGGCAATATTGCGTTCCAGGCGACTGTCCCGCTCGTGCTCACCGACGGGCACGCCGTGGTGGCGACAGCGACAGATGCGGTAGGAAATACCTCCGAGTTCTCAAAGTGTACACTGGTTTCGGGAGCGAACGACTCATGGCCGAATGCATCAGAGTTAACACTGGTCGCTCCTAATCCGCAAGATCCCTCGAACAAGCAGGCGTCACGCAGCCAGTACATCTTCCAACAAGACCAATCGCGCTGGTACAAGTTCAAGGTGTCGCCGGGCAGCAAAGTAGTCGTCAAGCTCAAGAACCTACCCGCCAATTATGATCTCGTTCTTTATAAGGATATTGCGAAGGCATACACAACGCTGGCAACAGAACAAGATATGGTTCGCCTGCAAGCAGAATTCGCTGCTGACGCCTTTAACGCCGATGCGTATTCCCGTGATGCGTACAGCCCATGGGTGGAGAGTCCGTGGGTGGAGAGTCCGTGGGTGGAGAGTCCGGATGTGTATAGTGCGAATGCGTATAGTCCATGGGTGGAAAGTCCAGACACGTACGCGCCATGGGTAGAAAGCCCATGGGTGGAAAGTCCGTGGGTGGAAAGCCCGGATCGAGAAGCGTTTTCGAGCGCCCAAATCCGAACTCTTCTGGGAGTCTCGGGGGCTGATGCAACAGCGGACGAAGAAATCGTTGCGAATACGTGGAACAACACCGGGGATTTTTATGTTCGTGTACGTGGACGTGACGGTGCTCACAATCTGACGGCACCGTTCCAGCTTGAGGTTACTCAACTCAGCGGCGCCTGCGGCACCCTCAACACGTATTCATCCTCATCTACGATAGCGGCGACTGGTGGCGGCTACAAGACGATCATTCTGACCGATGTAGGACGTATGGTTGGAACCGACGCTGAAAAAGCGACGATGAGAACGCGGCTGGCAACCTTTGCCCAACGGCCGGAAGTGAAGGGCGTGCTTGTCGATGTTGGTACTTCAAGCCGGATCAATCAGCTTAACGACCAGGCCGACGATGTACACGATTGTCCAACGACCAAAAACCTTGTCGCGGACGGCATCAAAGAAGTTATCGACGAATACCGCGAGCTCAACGGATCGCTTGAATATGTGGTCATCGTCGGCAATGATTCCGTGATTCCGTTCTACCGCCACCCGGACCAGTCACTGCTCGCTCCTGAAAGCGACTATATCGTGCCGGTTGAGGAACGAACGGCGTCGCAGGCTAGTCTCAGATTAGGCTATGTGCTAAGCCAAGATCGGTATGGTGCCACGCTTGAAGTTTCACTTAACAGCGACATGTTTCCTATCCCTAACCTACCTGTTGGCAGACTCGTTGAAACGCCGAGCGAAGTAACCGGTATGCTCGACGCGTACCTACGGACAAGTAGTGGGGTCGTCCAAGCTCCGGCTTCTATGCTCGTCACCGGCTACGACTTTCTGACCGACGCATCAAAGAATATTCAGCGTGAACTTGAGAAAGGTACGGGAAAAACGTCCAATACGCTGATTGCTAGCGCAAGCTTACCGACAACTGCCCCACCATGCGAAATCGGAACAACATCAGATCAGTGCCTCTGGACTGCCGATCATTTGAAGACGAAGCTGCTTGGTAGTCGACATGATCTTATCTTCCTTGCCGGACATTTCAGCCAAGCTGGCGCACTCGCCGCCGATCATCAATCACGTTTGACGACGGCCGAAGTTGATCAGTCAACGGTCGATTTACAAAACGCCCTCATCTTCAGCGCTGGGTGTCATTCTGGCTACAACACTGTAGATGCCGATCGGATTGGGGGTATCACCGCTGAACCAGATTGGGCGCAGGTGTTTGCACGAAAGGGTGCTACCTTTATTGGCGGTACGGGCTACCAATATGGAGATACTGATTTTGTAGAATATGGCGAGCGTTTGTACGGCGAATTCACCCGGCAGCTTCGTACCGGCTCTGGACCCATGCCGATTGGAAAGGCTTTGGTCGCCGCCAAGCAGAACTATCTCGCCAACACGGTACAAATGCTGGGTATTCATGAAAAGACTGTTTTGCAGTCGACGCTGTTTGGCCTTCCGATGCTCAGTATCAACATGCCTTACGAGCGCATTCCGGCTGATAGTGATTTGCCCGATATAACAGCGCCGAGTCCTTATGCAGCAGGACAAAATCCGGGCTACGAGCTGGGCCTGAAGCGAACTGACTTAACGGTAACTCCTAGCTTCAATCCCAGTGATAATAATGCAGCACCGTATCTTTCAGGAAGCGATGGTGTTGTGGCCAATCCGCTTAAGCCGGTGCTGCCACTTGAAATGCGGAACGTAGCCGCTGCAAGCACAGTGCTACGCGGCGTAGGCTTCCGCGGTGGTAACTACACCGACGTCCTTGTTCCATCAGTGCAAACCGGCGCGCCAACCACCGAAATAGCCCGCGATCAAACACCATTTATTTCGGACGTGTTTTATCCGGTGCAGCCCTGGACCGTGAATTACTTTGACGCGGTGGCACAACCAGGTGGCGTAACGCGACTGGCGGTAATGGGTGCGCAGCATAGGTCGAGCACATCCGGCGCACCAGTCGATACCAGGCGCGTGTTCAACAGCTTGAATCTCCGCCTGTTCTATAGCAGCAACGTCACAACATATCCCAACGGCGACACGCCAGGCCTGGCAGCGCCGCCAGCTGTTTCTGGGATTACCGCACTTGCGAATGGAACGGATGTTACCTTTAGCGCCAATGCAGTCGGCGACCCATCGGCTGGAATGCAAGAGGTTTGGGTAACATACACGGCAACTGATGGTGCGCTGGCAGGCAAATGGCAGTCGTTAAATCTTGTTCAAAGTCCGACTGACTCAACACAGTGGCAAGCAACACTTTCGGGCGTGACAGAGCCTCGCAAACTACGCTATATGGTGCAAGCAGTGAATGGCGTTGGGCTGGTGACACTCAAGACCAATCTCGGCGCTTTCTACACACCCAGCCCAGCGGCTCCAGTAACGCCATCGAGCATTTATGCGCTTGCTGCTAGCGATAGCCGGATCAATGTGACGTGGTTTGATAGCAGTGACGACGAGAGCCAGTTTATCCTCCAGCGTTCACCAGATCCTAGCTTTTCAACTGTTACGTCGTTCTCGGTAGCGGCAAATGTCACTCAATACAGTGATACCCAACTGGCGCCAGGAACAACGTATTACTACCGTATCAAGGCCAAGAATGCTAACGGAGACAGTGCTTTTACTATGGCAGCGGGTGCAACTACCAGCGCTGTCGCCAACACACCGCCGCCTCCACCGCCCGCGCCTATCGCCAGCCTGCCATCCACAGTTCTTACAATTGTGTCCGGGCCATCGTCAGGAACGTATCAATCGCAGGTAACATTTAGGGCTACGTTGACGACAAGCAACGGGACTGCGCTAGCGAACAAGACACTAAGCTTTGTCTTCGGCTCGCAGGTCTATCAGGCTCAAACAGGCGTCAATGGTGAAGCGGCAACACCGGTGCTGCTTGTCACGGAGCGGCCAGGAAGAATGGAGCTAAAGGTTAGCTTTGCGGGAACGAGTGATTACGAGGGAGCAGCAACGTCCAAGACATTCACCGTTACGAAACGGGCGACAAATCTCGCGCTGATGTCAGGGCCAAGCGATCCCCATGGAAGTTCTCCCACTACCATCGTCGCGACCCTGACCGATGCTGACGGTAGTCCGGTTGGCTACAAAACGGTATTCTTTGTGGCAAGCGGGAGCAGTGGAACATACCGGACGGCTGCGACAACTGATCATGCGGGACGAGCTGCCCTCGGCATCATCCCACTACCGGCTGGTATCTACTCAGTGACGGCTTCCTTCGGCGGTACGATTACGTTAGATGATGGCACAACGCTCTCCGTGACCGACGATTTGTACGCGAACGGTACAACGCCGCAGCCAGTTTCCAGCGAGGTTGTGCTTACGAAGTACACCGGAGCATCCGTCATTCATTCCGGCTCACCGTTAGAACTGGCGGCTAGTGTTACGCGCACATCAGGGGGGACAATTGGCAATCTCAGCGACGCCCGAGTGCGATATGAGATACGGGATCGTGCAGGCGTGCTCGTGACGACGGCGCTTGCCAGCGAAGCACCAACCGGTAGTTCGCCGGCAACTATCCCTGGCCTGCCATCAGGCGTGTACACCATTCACACCAGTATTGTTGGGGGAGGCTTTGCTACGGCATTGCCCAGCGTAGATTTTGTGGCTGTTCACGATGGCGCCGTTGGTTTTGTTTCCGGTGGTGGTTGGATTGCGTCGCCAGCAGGAGCGTATCGACCAGACACAACTCTGATTGGACGGGCAAACTTTGGGTTTGTTTCGAAGTACGCACCCGGAGCACAGGTGCCAACCGGAACCACTCAGTTCCAGTTCAACGTTGCAAACCTGAACTTTCACTCCAAAACATATGACTGGCTCGTCGTTTCAGGCGCACGGGCGCAGTACAAGGGCTCCGGCGCGATCAATGGCATGGGCGACTACGGCTTCATCCTGACCGCGGTTGATGGTCAGATTACGGGTAGCGTAGGAGTTGATAAGTTCCGAATGAAGATTTGGAATAAGCAGAGCGGCGAGATTGTGTACGATAACCAGCCGGGCGAAACCGACAGCTCGGATGCAACAACAGCGCTCGGAGGCGGGAGTATTGTAATCCACAAATAACCGACATGGTTGGGGTCAAAACGGGCGTAGGGAGCCGAGAATAACTACAATCCTCGGCTCCCTACGCCCAACTCGGCGTTATCTTGGGGTTTGTACAGTTAGGCTTATCAAGCAACGATTTCAGACCGTACATATTCAACAATCTGATCCATCTGCAGTGAGCGCCCTTCTGCCCACGTGGAAGCGAACACTGCTTGTTCCATCGTTTTTCGCGCAGGCTCCAGCACACGATCCAGCTTGGCCTGCTCGTCAAGCGATAGCGGCGTTTCAATCAGCTCACGCAGCTTAGAAGCAGCTCCAACCAGCTGAACGGCCTGCTGGTACTCGGCCCTGGCCACAGCTAATCCTGACATATCTTCTAACAAACATGCGATCGCCCATTGACTGCCCAGTTCGCGGTAAATGGTTAGTGCCTCTGCATAAAAGGACCTTGCTGCGTCCAAAGCTCCTGCGTCACGGGCGGCATTAGCCAAATTCGTGAGCGAGTCCGCAATCCCTTTGCGTGTGCCTAACTGGCGGTAAAGGTCTAAGGCTTCTTGGTGTAATACGCGTGCGGTTGCGTAATCACCTTGATAATGCACTACTCTCCCTAGATTGGTAAGCGATGTTGCGATCCCCTGCTTGTCACCCAGCTCGCGCCGTATGGTTAAGCTTTGATTGAACAGGTTACCAGCAGAAGCAAGGTCGTTTTGTAGTGCTGCAACAATTCCCAAGTTACTGAGCAGATTAGCGATACCCGGTTTGTCTTTAAGCTGCGAGTGAATGGCGAGACTTTCGTTGTAAAAAACATCTGCCGCTTCGTAGTCACCCTGCTGCCACGCGGCTGTTCCGGCACTTTTCAGTGCAGTCGCTCTAACCGCGAGATCCGCCGTTCCAACAAGTGACAAACTTTTCTCGTACGAACTACGTGCATCAGCGTATTGCCCTTGTAGCCGATATATCTCCCCAATCTCAGTAAATGTCTGCCCCATACCAACGGTGTCATGCAGCTCGTCAAAACCACGTCTTGCCTGGTCCAACCAATTCGCTGCGGCTACATATTCACCTTGCTTTTTCAGCAATTCGCCCATCGCCCGTTGGCAGCGTGGCTGAGCATATCGGTTGTTTGTTCGTTCCACTAACTCCAAGGCTGCATGGTAAAGATTTTGAGCTTCAGACCACTTACCGATTAATTCCATGACTTGACCTAGCTTGAGCATGACATCCAGCTGCTCCGATTCCGTAAGCAGCGGTAATAGTCGATGGTAATAGTCGATGGCTGCGTCATTGGCGAAGCTAGACTGCGCTGCTTCGCCCGCTTTACCGAGGTATTCACGACGCTTGGGCACGTTCTGGCTATGATCGTAGTGGTAGGCAAGCAGGTCTATATACTGGTCGAGGGCGTCACTATAAGACTGCTCGATAAACCAGCCCAATTGCTCATGCAGCAGTTCGCGAGTGGCGAATGACAAGCTTTCGTAAGCAACCTCGCGCGTGATGATATGTTTGAATAAGTACGTAAATTCAGGCTCAGGCTGATCCAATGGGGTAAGATCCAGGTGACTGAGCGAGTCGAGGTCCGCCAGCACCAGATCTCGTTGCCCAAGCTCCGGATGGACGCCCCAAAGCCAACTGAGGCGAAACAGGCGGCCAATAATACTTGCGACCTTAATGGTAAGTTTCTGGCTTTCGGTCAACTGGTCGATGCGACTGAGGATCAGTCTGTGCAGGCTTGTGGGTAGCTCAAGTTGCGCGAGCGCAAGCTGATCATGAGGATCGACACCCCGGTCGTACAAATAGTTCAGCAATTCCTCAATGTAGAACGGATTACCCTCGGCGCGTTCGACAACACGTTCAATGAGTGCAGGTGGGGGCGCAGCGGTACTGCCAGACCGCTGTTGCCACTTAAGGCCGACCAATCGCGCTGCTTCTTCGCTTGTAAAACTGGCAAGCGAGATAACCGTGCAGTGAACCAGTTGCGTCACTCTAGGCGCTTGTAGCCGCTCGACCTCTGGTGGTCGGTACGCGATCACGATTAACACGGGCACATCGGTGATCGCACGTCCAACTGCTTCAAGAAGATCGTGCGACAGTGGATCAAGCCAATGGCAGTCTTCTAGCACCAGTAAGAATGGCGTCGACAATGCCCGTACACGCACACAATCCACCAGCAGTGCTTCCAGTGAAGCTTTGCGCAGTTTGGCGTCAAGCGAGCGAGTCAAGTCGTTGTCGGGGATCGGCAGGTTGAGCGCCATACCAAGCAGCGGCAGCCGCGGTAGTAAATCAGGGTCGATTGCACGTAGCTGTGCTTCTAGCGTTTGAACCTGCTCGTCGATGGTTGCGGCTCGATCAAGACCGAAAAAAACCTGCAAGATACCTTCCCAGACCAGGTAGCTGTTGTTGGTGCCATATGATTGGCACTCACCGGCATAAACGGCAAGGCCGCGCACACTAGCCCGGTGAATAATCTCGGCCACCAACCGGGACTTCCCCATGCCGGCCTCGGCGGTAAGCGCAATAATCTGTCCCTGCTGGTCCAACGCCAGCTGCATCCTTTGCTCGACCGTATCTAATTCGGGCATACGGCCAACTATCGGCAATGCATACCGTGGCTCCTGCAAGTGCACGCCCCGTTGCGCTTGCGTACCGGTCAAACGGAAAACCGCAATGGGTTCGGCCTTGCCTTTGACCCGCAGTGCCGGTAATTCTTCCCAGGTGAAGGCATCACCCGTCTCTTTTCGTGCAAGCGAGCTAACCAGGACCTGATGTGATGGGGCGTGCTGCATTAATCGCGCTCCCATATTCACTTCGGGACCTAACACGCCGTACGTCCGAGCTGTTGAGCTTCCGTATGATCCTGTTCGCATTCGACCAGCGCTGACGCCGATCCGCACCGACGTAATGAATGCCAACTGCGGAGGTGGTGATCGTAGTTCAAGGGCCGACGCTACTGCTCGCGTCACATCATCACTATGCGCGATAGGCGCGCCGAATGCTGCGTAAAGGTAACTACCCTTATCGCCAACCGTGAGCTGGATCAGGAAACCACCATAACACTGGAGGATCGCTTGTACCCATCGAATATACGCATCCAACTTGTCACGCGCGAACGCATCATTGTCAAAGTCGATTCCGCCGAACTGTACAAAAAGGGCGACAGCTGGACGAAGTTCGGTCAAAAATTCTCCAAGTCCGCTGCGCAGCCGATCATGAATTGCGGGCAGCAGCCAAGGCCGTATCAGTGCCTCGCTCAATGTGTCTTTTTCGAGCATAGGCCAGGGTGTTGGAGGTACATCCGTCGTTATCCGGTTAATCACGGCGAAGCGTTGACCGTCAGCTTGATTAACGTGCCACTTCACAACTGAAATGTAATCAGTTATGTTTGCGTTGGCCACCGGATCTAAAACTACGTCCCCTCGATTGGCACAGTGCTCAGCGATTGCAAGCCGGTCGATCGTTGCGCCGGCTAGCACGTCGAGGAGTTGAATGTCTGGGGAACCTACGACGAAGCGGCGGACTGGTCCTGCAGCCACCGCAACCTTGATTGCCAGCTCAACTGTAGTTCCGCCGGGTATAGAGACCGCCCGAAACTGCTCCATCGCCTCTTGGATAGCCAGACCACTCGCAGCAGCACGAAGACCGGTATCGCCATCGAACCAACAGGTGATCGCGTCTCCGCTGAAGCCAACGACGCTTCCGCCATAGCGTTCGACCTGAGCGATCACTGTGTCGTAGACGCGATTTAACTGCCGGGGCAATTCTTCTGCCCCGCGTTGAGGACCTAAAAAGCGGACAAGGGCATCCGTTAGGAGAGTGAACCCAGAGATATCAGCAAATAGCGCGGCTCCCGACGTTCGGTCAACGAGAAACGCGCCACGAGCCATTGCCCACCGCCGGTCAATTGGAATATATGTTTGCGGCAATTCCATGCCCACCTCGCTGTTGTACGGGTTAACTGCGCGTGGGTGATGTAGCAACACCTGTATGCGCTAATCGAGCTTGGATTGATTATGTCTTGCTCGCAGTGGCCATTCTATCTTACACCATAAGGCAACCAGTCAAGCGTGTCGAAGCGGCGGTGGTTGCGGTTCAAGGGCCCTTAGTGTGGATGCATCCGTACGCTACATAATCCGTGATTCGACAAAGACCTCGTCTCGCATACTGGTCCCCACTATTATCAATCACCTGAAAGCGTACGTAGCTTACGTAGGCTGGTAAGACATGCACGGTATCCAACATACGTACCTGTTACCGTAATTCACTCGATGCATACCCGAGCCTCAGCCGCTACTGTATTGTTATCAACCTAAACGACCAAAACACCAGAATGTCCCAACAATGACGTCTAGTCTGCAACACCGCGCAACAGAAACGCAAGGAGGTGCTACAGCGCCATAGCTCACCGATTATCCAAGTGATCCTCTTGACCACAAAGGCTGTGCCGCACGATCCGCTGCACAAACATACTTAACCGCTTTTTACCAAATTTCCGAATGCAACAATAAGGAGCGCAACCGTTATGAACAAGCTGTTTAGCGCCATTCCAGCCGCAAGCATCGCGTTGATCCTCGCCGTGTCCAATGTATCTGCTGCAGTTGTCAATCCCTCCTATCCCGTCAACCCGATCGATCCGCCGCCATCAGTGGAGGCTGGCATGGTTGAAAACAACCAGCTTATCAATGTCTTTACTGAGCGAACTAATGTCGTGCTTCCCACCAACATAGCAGTCGACTTCACCGCGGCTGGAAAATACGACGATTGGAACAAAATCCCTGCCACGTCACCCAAGATTAATGCCGGAACCTCCGTCAACAGCTACTACATCTTCACTGACCAAGTGGGGGTAACTGGTTCGAAGACATATACCGCAACGATCACCTTTGACGAGCCGATCATCGGCGTCATGGTCAATCGACCAAAGCTCGCAAACAGTGACGCGTTTTTAGGCGCAGCCGGCACGACATATTCACCAACTAATGGCGGGCTGGAAATTGGGGGATGCGGTAGTTGGACCGGCCTCGATTGCGTCACGCTCGCGAGTCCCTCGACCGTGTCGATCAAATTCACCACCTGGAATATCACCGACTCGATCCGTGTGATCACCCAAGGCTCAACGCCCGTCACAATTGACATCAAACCTGGCAGCGAACCCAACTGTGTCAACAACAATGACCAGGGCGTAATCCCAGTTGCTGTTTTGGGCAGCGCTACGTTTGATGCTGCACAGATTGACCCCGCCACAGTCCAGCTTGAAGGAATGGCGGTCAAGGTGGCGGGCAAGGGTGTGTTGGCCGACATTGAAGACGTCAATGGCGACGGTCATCCCGACTTGGTTGTCAAGATCCAAGATGGCGACCGCAACTTCTCAACCGGCTCCACGATCGCAACAATTACCGGCACGATGATCAACGGGACGCCGTTTCATGGCTCAGACAGTATTTGCATCGTTCCATAACACCCCGCAGTACAAGTGGGTGTAGCCTTTGGGCTACGCCTACTTGTATTGGGACAGGGTATTAAGCTGACTACTGCGTGTACGTCGCAACGGTTTACGGTAAATGTTGACCATTCCTTACTGACCGGTGGATGATGTGAGCAACGTTATCCACCGGTTAGCCTGCTATCACTTCCTATATCGACCAGTGAATTTGCTGGACAATCAAGGAGTTGACCGAAACAATATAATAGAATCAAGCTTTTTCGATAACTGCCACATAACCCCAGAACAACGCAGCACCCTTGAGCGATGCCATGTTCGTACTGCTACATAATGGATAGCGGACAGGATGAAATCGTGCAATACCGTCATCAAGCTCAATTAAACACAATGTTGTCTGGTGTTCACTCTCCTCTGCCATCACCGCTTACACCATGCGTCGGGCGCGACAAGGTAATCATTGAAATTATGGAGCGGCTAAACGATCCCGCATGCCGCTTGGTTACGCTCTGTGGGGTCGGTGGTATTGGTAAGACACGTCTGGCATTCGAAGTTGCTCGTAGATGCCTAGAACAAAGCACAACCGAATCGCATGTGAAGCACGGCGTTTATTTCGTGCCACTGGCAGCCGTCGTTCCAAGTCCGGAGTTGGGCGAGACGTTGGTGACAACTATCGCCGAGACTATTGGGTTTTCGTTTGGAGGAGTTGAAGCTCCCATTGTTCAGCTCCTCCAATATCTGCACGAAAAATCACTGCTGTTGGTGCTCGATAATCTTGAGCACGTGCCAGACGCATCACAACTGATCATGACCCTCCTGTCCGGAGCGCCAGCGGTGAAAATTTTGGCCACCTCACGTGAACGACTCAAGTTGCGGAGTGAATGGGTCTTTGACTTGGAACCATTAACCTATCCGTTGCATCCCGTACCTGGTGATGTCCAACTGTCAAATCAGTACAGCGCCGTCGGACTGTTTGTGGACACGGCGCGGACAGCTTTACCACATCTTGTGCTTGATTCCGCTGCGTTGGTAGCAATCGTTCGTATTTGCCAACTCGTTGAGGGACTTCCATTAGGGATTGAGCTAGCGGCAAGTTGGACGCGCCTACTCTCGTGTCAGGAAATTGGTGATGAGCTAGCGCGCAGCCTCGATTTGCTCAGCACGACCATGCACGACATGCCGCTGCGACATCGCAGCCTGCGGGCCGTTTTCGACTATTCGTGGGATCTGCTCAACCCCGATGAGCAGCAAAGCCTGCGTCGACTCGCCCTGTTCCGCGGTAACTTTGGACGCGAAGCC
>JASKZZ010000435.1 GCA_030147335.1 Herpetosiphonaceae bacterium
GCCGCCGTTAACTTGCAGAACGGTGCGGAATCGCGCGTTGAGCCGCGCAAGCAGCTCAATCTGTTCCAAGCGGGTGGACGTGTTGTGGCGACGGCGCAAGAGCGTACGGGACGATCAGAGATGTGGCGCTGGCTTGCATGGATAGCGCTGGCGCTGCTGATTATCGAATGGCTCGTGTATCAGCGGAGTGCAATAGGATGGCTGCGGGAGCGAATACAACGGCCGCGTGCCAAGCCGGCGGCAGGTAGTTGATAGGAACCATGGGAAGCGAGCGGTAAAGTGTTCGTTTATCCCAAAAAATAGATGCCATTTTCTTTTGTCCAACCTGCGTATCTTTGGCTGCTGCTGCTGCTGGTTCCGCTGTGGGCGCTAGCGTTTGCCGCGCCAACACGAACAACTCCTTGGCGACGGTGGGCAAGCGTGGTGCTGCGCACAACCATTTTGGGCGCGCTTGTTTTGTCATTAGCAGGAACACAGTTTCTGTGGCGGTCAGGTCAGATAACAACAGTGTTTGTGATCGACAATTCAGACTCAGTTGCTCCCGTAGCGCGTGCCAAGGCTGACCAATACGTTGAGACGGCAATAAGCCGCATGCCGCAGGGTGATCGTGCCGCAATCGTTGTTTTCGGCTCCGATGCCGTCGTTGAACGTCCTGCTTCCGACAGCAGTCAATTTATTCGCACAATGACGTTGCCGCCAAGCGACCAGACCGATATAGGGCGAGCGCTGCAACTTGCGCTGGCTGTGCTGCCGAGCGAAACACACAAGCGGATCGTGTTGTTGTCGGATGGCGCTGAAACGCGGGGAGTAGCTTTGGAAGCCGCAACGGTTGCGCAAACTGCTGGCGTACCGATCGAGACGGTATCGTTGGTGGGGCCGCCAGCTGCCGAGGATGTCGCGCTGGAGGCACTGCAAGCTCCAGCAAGCGTCCGGGAAGGACAGCAGCTGCGGCTCGTAGTTCAAGCTCGCAGTGGACGTGTAACGACTGCGGAGCTTCAGGTGCTGCTTGATCGACAGGTGGTGCTGGAAACAAATGTTGAGCTTCGGGCCGGGCTAAACGAAATTCCGGTCACGGTTCCCGCGCCGGGTCCTGGTTTTCATGCGTGGGAGGCACGATTGGTCGCTCCCGGCGATACTGTTGGCGCGAATAATGTGCAGTTTGGCTTTTCTGAGGTTCGCGGCCAGCCACGAGTGCTGCTGGTTGAGGGCGCTCCCGGACGCGGCGCTAATCTTGAAGCTGCGTTACGAGCGGCACGGCTTAATCCCGAGGTCGTAGCGCCAAATGGTTTGCCACAGTCGTTGATTGGTATGGATGCATACGACGTGATTGTGTTGGTTGATGCGCCCTATCGCGCACTGCCAAAGCGAGCTGCTGAGCTGCTGCCGGCCTATGTGCGCGAACTTGGTCGTGGACTGCTGATGGTTGGCGGCGAGGACAGCTATGCCGCAGGCGGCTATCTCGACACACCGGTTGAGGCCGCGCTGCCGGTAACGATGCAAACACGAGGCGTCAAAGTTCAGCCCGATATTGCGATCGCGCTGCTGATCGACGAATCTGGCTCAATGACCGGTGATAAGCTGGCTTTGGCGAAGGAAGGCGCGGCACAAACCTTTGCTACGCTGGATGAGCAGGATCAGATTGGTGTAATTGCGTTTGATACAGCCGCATCGTGGGCCGTGCCGCTGCAAAAGAAACCAACAGCGCAATCGTTTCTTGACCAACTGGGAACGATTGATGGTGGTGGTGGTACCGATCTGCGGCCAGCGCTTGAAGCGGCAACGAATGCTCTGGAGAAGACGCAAGCGAAAATCAAGCATGTTGTGATGCTGACCGACGGACAAGCGGATCACAATTACGATGATGTTGTTCAGCGCATGAAAAATAGCGGTATTACGCTTTCAACCGTTGGTATCGACGACTTCGATCCGTATCTCAAGGATATTGCGGCAACGGCAGGCGGTCGTTTTTATGAGGTCCAAAATTTCAACGACGTGCCGCGCTTATTCTTCGATGAGTCGTTACGGATCGCGCGTCGTGGGATTGTTGAAAAAGAATTTGTACCGGTTGTCACATTTCCAGCGCCATCAGTGCGCGATCTGCGTTCTGTGCCACCGTTGTTTGGCTACAACGCTGTTACGCCCAAAGACACTGCGCAGGTGATTTTACAGTCGGATGACGACGACCCGATTTTGGCACAGTGGCAATATGGTTTGGGTCGCGCTGCTGCCTGGACGCCCGACATGAAAGGTCAGTGGGCTAAGCAGTGGGTGGCCTGGGACGGATTTGGCCGCTTTGCCGCGCAGCTTGTCAATGGCCTCTTGCCGACGCCTAGCTTGGAAGGCTTTGAGGCGAGTACCCGCATCGAGGGTACCGCACTGGCGCTTGAGCTGCAATCTGACCAGCTTGACGGCCGTCCGCGGAGTGGTCTTAGTCCTCTTGGCAGAATTGTCGGGGCAGATGGACAGGTGCAGGAGCTGCCGTTAATTGAGGTCGAGCCGGGTAGATACCGAGGAACAACGGCACTGCCGGAAGCGGGCGTGTATCGGGCGCAGGTGCTGGTCCGGGGAAACGCAAACGATACGTTAGGCATCGTTAATACAGGCGTGGTTGTACCACCATCGGCTGAATATTTGCAGCGAGACGGCAATCTCGGCTTACTGACGGCACTAGCTGAGCGTACGGGAGGCCGAACTGACTTGCCGGTGGAACGAGTGTGGGACACACCGCAAACTTGGGCGCGTCGATCTCAACCAATAACATGGCCGCTGTTGTGGCTGGCCGCGTTGCTGTGGCCATTTGATATTGCTGTACGTCGTCTGCTTCTGCCACGACCAGAAATTGTTGAGGCGTGGGTTAGGTCGCGAGCTGCACGAAGTCGACAGGTAACCGCGACACCGCTACATGTACGGCGTGCCAAAGTCAAGCAGGAAGCTATGCAAAACCAACACACTCAGGCTGTGTCGTCCAAAGAGCCGAGATCTCAGTCAGTGGGAACCACGACGCCTCCTTCGACGTCTTCATCAGTGCCTTCCACCGCTGCGCGTCCACATGATTGGCGAGCGGCGCGACGAGGCATTGTGGAACGGCCAAGTCAGCGTGATCACCGTAAAAAATGAACGTATGGTGATGCAGCTGAATAAAGAGATAGCTGTGTTATTGCTATTCGTACAACAGCAGTACTGGATCTTTTCCTTTATCGAGCGGAGCTAGGTGCTATGATTGCGACATTTATTTATCCTACAGTGTTATGGCTGCTCCTGCTCGTTGTGCCGCTTATGTTAGTCGCACTGCTAACGCCACGTCGATTATCGCCTGCACGTTTCTGGGGTAGTTTCATTCTCCGTTCGCTGTTGTTTTTGGCACTGATCGGGGCGCTTGCGGGTACGCAATTGGTGCGCCGTGTGGACCAACTGACAACAGTGTTTTTGGTGGACAGTTCGGATTCGGTATCACCAGAGGAGCGCAGCCGCGCGGAACAATTTATTCAGGGGGCGCTCAGCACAATGCCTGATAGTGATCAGGCGGCG
>JASKZZ010000387.1 GCA_030147335.1 Herpetosiphonaceae bacterium
GCTACCCTCGAATCGCCGGACGACAATTGCCACACGGCACTAGTCCCGCTGCTGTCGCCTCGTCCACCGAATGAAGCTTGATATGAGTGGGCTTGGTGTGTAAATGCATTCCGCCGCATGAGGGCAGGCAGAACATGCCATCTGCATAATCTCCAAGGAAGCGAACGCCAGTACGGGCTAGTCTTTCCAGCACTTCAGGCGCAGCACCTTCGGTATCCAGCACAGTGCGCTTGTTGCCGCTGCCAAAGATATAATCGCCAATAGTGTAGTCGCTTCGTACAACGCGATGACAAGGAATCAGCAGCGGGATTGGATTGTTGCCCAACGCCGTTCCGACGGCTCGTACAGCCTTGGGTCGACCAATTTCACGCGCAATCCACGCGTAGGGCCGTACTTCGCCCCGTGGAATTTCCAGCGCCTTTAGGAGCACATCACGCTCGAATTCAGTTAGTCCGCGTAGGTCAAATTTGAGGTCAACCAGGACTGTTCCGCTCAACTTCTGTTGAATAGCGATGGACAGCTGTTCCGGTAAAGCTGTAATTTGTCGGATGGGTCTTAGAAAGCGTGTACGAAAGCTGCGCTCGAATTCAGCCGACGATGCCGCCTGACGGATAGCCGATAGCCCAGCGTCGTTATACGCGACAAACAACGAGCCAATTGGTGTTTGGGTCAGCGCATACTGGTCGCCCTGCCCGATGTGCTCCATTACGTTATGGAGTAATGTTGGTGGCGCGGATGCGGTGTGCAGTGAACGAAGGTTCAGCACAAGCTTTCGTCCTTCCGCGAGTGGACCCCGTTGTTGTCGTGCCATTATGCTTCTCCGCCCCGAGCTGTAAGTGCCTTTCGCAAAATAGCCACTCCGCGATGTACGTTTGATTTTACGGTTCCTACGGGTTGATTGAGCAGCATGGCCATTTCCGAGTAGTCGAAGCCATTAACATGCCGGAGCACCACTGGAATACGATAGCGCTCCGGTAGTGCTGCTACAAACGCACCTAGCTCACGCTCGCGCTCCGCATGCTCAAACAGCGATTCGGGCTGTCTTTGTTCATCGTCGTGTGGCTCGAGGTTGCCTTCGCCGCCAAGCTGATCTAATGGAACGAAATGCAGCTTCCGGCCACGCACACGATTACGAAATACGTTAAGGGTGATCTGATACAGCCAGGCTCGCAGCGCTAATGTTTCCACCTGCTCAGGCAAGTACCCCGCTAATGCGCGATAAGCTCGCACAAACGCATCCTGAGCAATCTCCTCTGCGTCCTGCAAATTGCCGGAAATGCGCAAGGCAAAGGTAAACAGCTGATGCTGGTAGCATTGCACCAGACGCTCAAACCAACGATCCAGGTCGGCGGCGAGTGCAATGCATAGCTCGGTATCATCGACATGCTGCATGGTAAGGGGTATGACTTTCGATTGTGCCGGCACTTGGGCAACGACCACGCCAACCTCCTACAGCATGATACCGATAAGCAGGAGCAGAAGCAGTACCAGGCCGGGAAGAAGATTAACCGGATCGTTCCACCGCCAGTGGCTTTCAGTATCCAATGGCATATGCGAGCCGATGCCGGACGAAGCATTAAACAATTCTGCAAAGAACGACGGACGCTGCCGACGCTGCTGATTGTTCAACCGTTGGTCTGCTTGTCCTAATCCACGTCGACGCCGTGTTAGGGTGTGCGAAAGCAAAGCCATACTCGATTTCCTTTTGGTGTTTGCACACCGTCTTGTGGGATTGCCGACGAGCGTGGGTTGATAGCAGGATTGCGAATCAGCGATCCAGATAATTCACCGGTGGTCAGCCCAGTTCAATGATTTCGATAAGCGACGTAGGGCAACTGACCACGCATAGTATGTGCGATACGCCGCTGCTGTCCCATCGAAAGTTTTATAATCTCTCGTGAGGGAATCGTCGCCGCGTACTGCATAAACGCCTCTTGTGGTGTTGCTACTCGTTTGCCTCTGTCTACTGAAACACATAAGCAGCAACATTGGTTGCAACCAATGGAGGTACAAAAGTAGGCAATTTGATCAGGGGAATAGGAGCGCAATGACGGAGGCAGACTAGGTGGACTTACGACGCAGGCTGGAGAGTTATACCAAGCTTGGCAAAAACGGCTTCTGCCATTGGCATAATCTTTTGTGGAAATGTCCAGGGTGTTGCTTTGTCGAGCGCAAGTGTTAGGAGTGTTTCACGATGGCGCTGCGGTAAAATTGCTTGCTGTTGTGGTACGAGATAGAGATCTGCCTGTGAAATCATGGGTAGGTTAACGGGCTGGTCGGAGACGGCGATTTGACTGTAAGCATGGATAAGCGCGGTTGTTTCTGCAACCGGCAATAAGTTGAGCTGTCCTGAGGGCGTGAGTGACGTGATGTAGTAGTCGCCGCTGCCACGGCCTTTGCGCCGACGAACCGGCTCATTG
The DNA here is from genome assembly GCA_030147335.1 of Herpetosiphonaceae bacterium. Taxonomy (GTDB): domain Bacteria; phylum Chloroflexota; class Chloroflexia; order Chloroflexales; family Kallotenuaceae; genus LB3-1. Next base: position 2,421 of record JASKZZ010000387.1, read on the forward strand.
TCGCGGATTTGTACAGCCGCCTGCCGATTGTGTTCAATGATTGGCAGCTCAACCCATCTGAGCGTCGCGCGCTCGAACGAGGCAATACGCTCCTTTGCTTGGCTGAGAACGCGCAGTCCAACATTGCCCGGCGGCGAAACATTCTCAATCGCCGCTAGCATGGTTATGCGATCCTCGATCGTACGTACGTTGAATCCGCGTTCACGAATACGTGCAATCAAGCCTTCTCGTCGCCAGGTCACAAGCTCAAAGAATTTGCCGGCAGTTACGCCCTCGCCTTTGAGGAGGGGCCGCACCTTATCATTTTTGATAATAAAGCGATCTGGTCGTATTTCGTCTAAATCCATTTTCTCAATATACGAAGCACTTAGCGACTACCACACATTATCTCGTGGACTGCTTATTACTCTTCGTTGTATCGGGCCATGATCGGGCCGGTGTACGCGTGGCAAATTGCGATTGCCAGCGCATCGGCAGCATCGTCGGGTTTGGGAATGGTATCAAGGCCAAGGGTTAGCCGCACCATCTCCTGCATCTGTTTTTTGTCGGCATGACCATAGCCCGCAACAGCCTGCTTAATCGCCATCGGACGATATTCTTGCAGCGGTACGTTGCCGTCGGCGAGCGCAAGTAGCGCCACGCCACGTGCATGACCAACAGCGAGTGCGGTCGTTACATTTTTTGAAAAGAACAATTCCTCGATCCCCGCCGTGTCTGGTTTGTACTGCTCAATCAACGCCGTCAAGCCACGATGCAGTATCTGGAGCCGTTGCGCAAGCGGCAGCTCTTTTGGCGTGGTTAACGTGCCATAATCAACACTACGCAAGCCGCCTTGCCCGTCTTCCTCAACAACGCCCCAGCCCATGATTGCCGTGCCGGGATCGATTCCTAGTGTTCGCATGGAGAACCAAGAAATAGGAACCGAGAACCAAGAACAAAAACGAGCGAGCCTTGCAGCGGTTCTTGACCCTTGGTTCTTAATTTTTCCACTAAGCAGATTCAGCGAATTTGTCGGCAAGCTCCTCGGAAACGTCGAGGTTAGTGTACACCTTTTGCACGTCGTCGAGATCTTCCAGCTTTTCCAGCAATCGTAGCGCGGCCATTGCCGTCGCCTCGCTATCGGGCGTGAATGGTGTGTTCGGCTTCATCAGACGCTCGACGTTGGTGATCGGCAAGCCCGC
>JASKZZ010000460.1 GCA_030147335.1 Herpetosiphonaceae bacterium
CATCATTGAATTTGCGGCCATTAATTGCTCATCTGAAGCTAATTCAGGTAAGACACTTTCATGCGCCGGTTCGTAAAATTGTGTAACAGCACTGCCAAGTAGCGTGAGTATGTAGAGCCAAATAAACCCAAAGGGCAGCAAGAGTGGTACGAGTAGGACTAGCAGGGCGCAGATCACATTGGACGTGATCATTATGCGCTTACGATCAAAGCGATCCGCAACGACACCAGCCACAAGGCCGACAAGAATGCTTGGTGCTGCTGTCACAATCAGTATCAGTCCGACACTAAAGGCCGAGCCGGTGATCCGGTATACCAGGATCGTCGCCGCGATTGACGTAAGTGAGGTGCCAATTGTTGAGACTGATTGCGCCGTCCAGAGCAAGGTAAATCTTCGATTGCGGAACACCGAGAAGGGCGAGGGCTGTGCCGAACTGACGAATATTGTCATATGCAGCTCCTTACAAGCAGATTGTAGTTGCCAACGCCCAAGTTACGATGTATGTATTGTAACCAACCGACGAGTAAAAATGCGCGTCACACAAATTGATTTAAACCCACATTAACGTACTCCCGAGGCCAGAACCAGTCACGCGGGACGCGGTCCCAGGCCAAGCAATCGTCCGAACACCAGGAGGGTCCCCAGTTTTGCCTCGAGCAATTCTACCTCGTCAATGGCTTGGGTAAACGTGTGTCGTGAGACCGGTTACGCAGACACGTGACATGCCCAACCGATTGTTCAAGCAGTTGACAACAAGCGAAATTGCGATCAATTTTAATCGACATCTACCCACGCCTGGTGCTGTGCTAGCAGGATAGGTCGTAACCTTGAGCTCTAGGTCGGGCTAGAGCAGCTCAAGCGCCCGCTCTCGGTGAAACTGGTGCGTGGGGGACAGCGCAAGGAGCTTGAACAAGCTCGCTGCCTTGCTTAGTCTCCACTCTGTCTCCTTGATGACCCGCTCGCCAAGGATTATGTGAAAGGCGCCGAGGAGCTGGATGCACAGACCATCAGCGCGATAGGAAACGAGTTTTGGAGTGATTTCAGGTCCGGTCATGGCGAGAACCTATGCTGCACAGCGGTCACCTCAGTCGGTAGGTGTATCCGATACTCTGACGCTTGAGCAGCTCGAGTAGTGGTTATATCGTAGAATTCTATTGCCCTCATGTCAACGACCCCAGCAAACCTGCGCGGCTTTTCAGCACTCTAACTTTACTGCTACGACCCCGACATCAACCCAGGTCTGTGATGGATGCTGGTAGTGGAGCAGATCGTTGCGCGGCACGGACAAATTTCGGCAACAGCTTCTCGGCTACCTACACGAATTAGATATGTTGTTGCTCGTTGAAACGTCGAGCACATCATTTCGCACAGTGCAGATTTCGTTTCCGACGTCTTGCGGCATGGCGATTGTCACAATGGCTGAGTGGCGGATGGTCACTTTTACCCTCTTTGAGCTTTGGACCCGCAGCCTGTTTGTGTACACGGACTAACGGCCAACCGTTCGCTCTTTTTCTTCGGTCATATTGTTGACACGCCTCATGATGCCTTTATCCACGAGTTTCGGCCCCTTACCGAACCGGATGCGATGCAGCAGATCCTTAGTCAGGTCCACGTTAATGCACAGATTGTGCGTGCGAAATACGTATGGGCTGGACGAGCCGCAACCGGACTCTTAACGGCGATTGTGCTGTGGAGTGTGTTGCAGTTCATCACATTTTTCGCATAAACACGTCTATCGACGCGCGAAACGAACGGCACAGTCCAAGCCATAGTTGCTATTATTGATAATGGTGGACTACCCAATGCATGCTCTCCCGCCGATATGTCGGTCCGCATCGATCTGAACGCGCGTTAGCTCGCATAACAGAACAAGCGAACAGGCTTAATTGCCTGGTCTGTTTTTGTTCGTCGATGACGTTGGCTGTGCTCGTTCACGATCATGAAGCACACGTTCGGTCGTTTGTACCACACTTCCATGGGTCGGCTTGCAGTACCTCCGATCTACGTAGCGGAAATACGTAATCGCTACCGTAATCCTTACGATGTCGGCGATAGCTCTCCTGGCTAGACTGGTATCACTGAACCGACATCTGCCAACGACGAAGCGCAACGATCATGACCATAGATGATTGAACACTCAAGGTGGCACGTGAGTCATCCACAGATGACAGGTTTCTTGGAGCATTGACCAGCAGGAGGAGTGTATGCACGCGATCAAACACGCATCGCAGCGACCGGTTGGGCATGGAGCAGGAATCAGTATCTGCTCGCGGGTTTTGGCACAATCTTCAGCGGGCTTGTTTCATTGATCAATACCCTCGCCACGTTCAACGAAGCGAACGAAGCGTATGAGCACTCGTTATCCTTTGAGCAACGGCTCGAACGAACTGGGCACGTCCGCTACCGCTAACACTTCCCAGGAACTCACTCTTTGATCCAACTCAAGTCATGTTGATCCACTTCGAACACCGATGTGCCACGTCCGGCTACACAAAAATAAAGGGGAGCCCACGACGATGCGACGACAGCTTGACAGGCCCAATCAGATCGCGCGACTGGTGCTGGTGGTAGGGTTGGTCCTGAGTATCCTTACGTTAGGAGCGACTAGCTATGCCGCGGTTCCAGGAACGAACGACAAGATCGCGTTCATCCGCTCTATTGGCGACCCGGACGGTGAATATGTGTATTCCGGCGTCTATATCATCAATGCTGACGGTACCGGCCAAACTCGTCTCACCGATCCGACCAACTAAGCCGTAGGTTCTGCCTGGTCCCCTAATAGTCCAAGATAGCCTTCTTTCAGTCAGTCTTGGGTCACGGCCGCGATTTTGTTGGCTTGGATATCTACATAAAGGGAGCGGACGGTACCAACTGGATTCAGCTCACGTCCGTCGGGTGAGGAATATGCTCCGGCGTTGTCGCCCGATGGCACCAAGATCGCATTCCGTCATCAATCTACTGATATTAGAACGAGTCGAACAATCGACCGATGTTGTCGATCACGAGCGGCTGAGCTTTGTGAAGCAGTCGACCTGGATCAACTTCACCAAAACGCTAAGCGAGGAAGTGTGATGAACATTCGTCCTTTTACCAGCAACGATTTTGAAGCATATGTGGTGCTGAGGAACGCCGTGTTTCCTGAGTATCCGTTTACGGTAGCCGATATGCAGCATATGGAGGCTAATCACGATCCCAAGTGTCGTCGGGCCCGCTTCTTGGCCGAGCAGGACGGCCGTGTGGTCGGAGCCGGTTACTACGGCAACATGCCTTGGATGTTTCATCCCCAGAAGTTCCATGTGCAGGTCACGGTTCATCCCGAACATGAACGCCGTGGAATTGGTCGCGCCCTTGCCGATCACTTAATGGCCGAACTGGCGACGCTTAATCCGCTCCTGCTGCGCAACGAGGTGCGTGAAGACATGACGCGCGGTGTTCAGTTTGCACAGCGCAATGGCTTTAAGCAAGAAATGCGAGTGTGGGAGTCGCGGCTTGACCTGCGCGCGTTCGACATGACGCCGTATGCCGACGATATGGAGCGCATCCGAGCGCATGGCATCACGATCCGCAGCATCGTTGATTTGAAAGCCGACCCTGAGCGCGACCACAAGTTGTACGACCTGATGAACGAGATCGAGCGCGATGTACCGTCGCCGGACCAGATCACGCCTATGCCATTTGAGATATGGCGTACCAGCACGTTTGGCTCGCCAAGCCTCATGCCGGAAGCATTTCTGGTGGCGCTCGACGGCGACGAATACGTGGGCATTAGTACGCTCTGTCATCGCCAAGCGAATAATCAGCTTGAAATTGGCCTCACCGGGGTGAAGCGATCGCATCGTCGCATGGGCATTGCGATGGCGCTCAAGCTGCACAACATCGCCTATGCCAAGCAGCGGGGCCACACCGTTATTTCAACAGAGAACGAGTCGAACAATCACCCGATGCTCTCGATCAATGAGCGGCTAGGCTTTGTGAAGCAACCAGCCTGGATCAACATTGCCAAGGATTTGGCAGAAGTACGCTAACCCATACTGCAACCAACGGGCAACAACGACATCGATCGTTGCTTGGAAGAAGCATACGATATGCAGCTGCAACGTCGGTTGTTCAGACTCGACGAGTATGGGGTGCTGAGCACAATTGCCAATGCAAATGTTCCTGAATATCCCAGCACGGTCGAAGAATAGCAATTCAACGACGAGCATCGTGATCCAAAGCACCATTTCAGCATTGGGTCGCCGAGGTCGATGAGCAGCTGGTTGGATTTGGTGTGTTCGGCAAGTTTGTCCACGCTCGCATGGCCGACCAATCCAGTCTCATGATGCACCGGCGGGAGCCACTACCGCTCCTATAAGTGGAGGCGCACGGTTGCCAATTTACCCATGCTGTTATCGCCAGGTCCGGTGCGTCCCTCCCACCGGACCTGGTTAGCCGGGGAGGCGCGGTGGTTCTGCGTGATCAAGGGTGAAACCGCTTGCGGCGCGCACCCGCCCTTGACCACTGCAGGCTTGGCGTGGCAAGTTTTGCCATGGTCCGAGCCTGGGGAGGGATGCTGCTCGCGATATAAACAGCGGGTTGGGAACGTGCCGGAGCGAGTACAAGTACGACTCTGCCGAAGGCTGGCCCATGTGAACGTAAGCGAACGGGGCATCAAGCTCCTGCTTCCCCACGAGTGGTTCGCGGCCGATGGGCGGCGGAGAAGCAGGGGATGGGGTGATGGGGATGCGGGCGGGAGAGGCTACGGCGAACCGGAGTGAACCGCAGGCGAATACAAAAATTGGCTTAGGTGAAAACGACTTGGCGACCTTATCAACATGATCGACCAACGACAATAGGGAGTACGTGAACGTAGCAGCAGCATCACATGTAACACCGCTACAATCCAGTAATGATCCGGTTGTAATGAGCTTACAGGTCGTTTCAGTTCAACTACAACCTGCTCCAGGTTGTACTACAACTAGCTCCTGCTCGAACTACAACCTCGACTTAGTTGTAGTTCGAGGATCGAATTGCCTTTGTGGGGACTACACTCCACGACCTTCATCAGAGGTTTAGCTGCTGCACCGTGTCGTCCCTGCCTACCGTGTCGTAGTTCGTAAAAATGGTTGTACAATCTACTTCATCCACCCAATGTTCTACCCTAAACAATCAGCATATGTGCTTGGGTCCCAATGCGAATGCGTTCCTGAATACCACCATGTCCTGTTCGCTGCCCCTGTACAACAACCTCACGAATCGTGAGTCACTTGCTGCCGATTGAAAATGGATGCACATG
>JASKZZ010000470.1 GCA_030147335.1 Herpetosiphonaceae bacterium
TTCAACAACGACTTTCCACGCAATAACGATGCATTCGACATCAAGCCGCGCATTCAATCTTGGCGAGCGCCGGCAAATGGTCAGTATTTCATCAAGGTGCGCGATGATGCCGGACGCGGTGATCGTGGCCTAACATACACGGTTGAACTGCAAAGTGAGGCATATGGCCCGACGCCAACGCTGGTAGCAGAGCTATGTAGTGATTTGTTTGAGCCTGACGGCGTACCGGAGCAAGCACGGTTGCTGGTGATCCGTGAAGTTCAGCCTAATCACAAGTTCTGTCCAGCGGGCGACGCAGATTGGGTACGCTTCTTCGCCAAAGCCGGTGAGCGTTTTGTGCTGCGCGTCAACAGTCAATCTCGCGCTGGCGCCGACCCGGTGATGGTGTTGGTTGACCGTGATGGCGCGACAATTCTTGATTTCAGCGACGATACTGCCGGCTCCCTCGATCCACGCATCGAGTTTGAGGTTGCAGTCGATGGTTTTTACTTCGCTCAGCTCAAAAATGTAGGCGACATCGGCAGCCAGTTTATCGCCTATGATCTTGCGTTCGAACCGTTAGGCGCTCCTGCCGCGCCATCACAGCCGGGTGGGACGGTTCCTACGGCCGTGCGCGGAACCCCAACAACTACTGGTACTGCTGTCACTGGAACTGCGACGACACGCACGCCAACGACAACAGGAACTGCTACAACAGTCACTCCAACCGGGACGATTGCTCCATTTACCGATCCAAGTGGAAACGCGTATCCGCCACCAACACAAACGGCACTTGCGGGGACCGCAATCGCGCAAACGCAGACTGCACAGCCGGCTGGAAGCTTTGGTGGTGTCAAGGGTGCACCTGCCTTCGTCAATGGACAAGCCAAGAATTTTGTCGATCCGGCAATCAAGAATGTTTGGGAACGCACGGATCAGGTTATTGCGTCGCGGCAGGTTGACCGCTCATGGATGTGGGGTCCGTCGGGGCTTGTAGCTCGCGCCGAGACATATACACAATCCAATGGTGGAGCGCGTCAGGTGCAATACTTTGACAAGGCACGTATGGAAATTACCGATTGGAACCGTAATCGGTCAAATCCTTGGTTCGTGACCAATGGGCTCTTAGTCAAAGAACTGGTATCGGGCCAGTTACAGCTCGGCGATGTCGAATTTCTCCGTCGCACTCCGGCTGAGGTTGGCATTGCGGGTGATGACGATGACACAAGTGGTCCGACCTACGCGAGTTTTGCAAAGCATACTGGTCCGGTCGAAAACCGAGTGGGCCAGACTGCCAGAAGTACCTTGCTTCGTGATGGAAGCACGGGTACAACCAGTGAAAACGCTGCGGCAAAGCTAGTGGTTCATGTCCCGGAAACAGGACATAACATCCCACAAGTCTTCTGGGATTTTCTCAATGCGCGCGGCCCCGTTGGTGATGGAAAACAATCCGATCAGCTTGTCGATTGGGTCTTTGCAATGGGCTATCCGATCAGTGAGCCATACTGGACCAAAGTCAAAGTCGGCGGCGTGGAAAAAGACGTGCTAGTACAAGCTTTCCAGCGACGCGTTCTCACATACACGCCGAATAATCCTGCCGGTTGGCAGGTTGAGATGGGCAATGTTGGACGTCACTACTATACGTGGCGTTACGGCAGACAACCCTAAGAAATTGGTTTAACGCTGTTTGTACAGGGGGCACGGCGCGCCGTGCCCTTTGATGTCTAAAGGCTGGTCAGACACAGGACACCATGTTCCTTCCTCCCTCGAAACCACCCACACCATCGGTCCCGTCACAAAGCGGAGCAAGCCGACGACCTCTCCGTGATCGGATTATTGAAACGCTGCGCTATTTCAGCGACGAGATCGAGTCGCGGCGTGCAGGTGGGCTTGGCGAGGCTCAGGCGGCGGGCTATGTTGCCGGAAGATTACGGCGTGCTGATTATAGCGCTGCGGTGCAATCGTTTCACGCAGGGATGAGTGACAAAATCCCGCTTGTGCTGATTGCATGTATTGGGGCTATTTCTGGCGGCGCTGTGCTGCTGGCTGCTAGGTCTGTGTTTGCAGGAGTCGTACTTGGCATAGCAGCGATAACGCTGCTTGGTATGATTAGGCTGCTGTTAATCGAGGCTGGTGTATTCTCAAGCCCGCGGGGAGCACTTCGACGGATACGCAAGGGTAAAATTAGTCAAAGCGTGGTTGCTGGCCGAGCTGCCAGGGGTAAGCAAACACGCTGGCGCGTGCTCATTGTCGCCCCACTTGATGGGCCTCCACGACCGCTGCTAAATCGTCGGGGATTTATTGTATTACTGATCGTACTCTTGGTTGAGCTGGCCGTTGTAACAGGTCTTGTGGTTAGCTCTGGAGTATGGCTGCAACTGCTGATGGGCGTGGCCATGCTTGTTTTGCTGGGAATGAGCATCTGGCTGCTGATCCGTCGCGCGATACCATCACCTTTACCGGCAATTTATGGCGCGGGTGAGCTTGCAACGCTGCTTATGATTGCCGAGGAGCTTGAGCCGCTGCAATCGGTGGAAGTTTGGGTGATTGCCCTTGGTGGTACTACCATCGGCACGGAGAACATCCATGC
>JASKZZ010000487.1 GCA_030147335.1 Herpetosiphonaceae bacterium
ACCGCGCGTCCAATCCCGCTGCTCCATCGGCGTAGTAACCAGCAGCGGCGGTACAACCTGCGGCTGGCCCTGCTCGTCAATTGAGACAAACGTGTAGTATCCCGATGTACAGTGTTCACGCTCATCGGAATATGGACGTTCCGCATAAATGTCGATGCGGACGATCAATGAAGTACGACCTGTATGGATGACCCGTGCAGATGCTTCAATAATGTCACCCAGCCGAATCGGCGTGCGAAAATCAATGCGCTCCGTGCTGGCGGTAACAACGGGCTGACGACAAAAACGAAGTGCCGCAATCGCTGCAGTTTTATCCATTAACGCAAGCACATCCCCTCCAAACATCTTACCGTGCGGATTAGTATTTGACGGCAAAACATGTTCGGTTGTGACAACCGGCACGGTCGGACGAGGCGTATGGGCCGATGTGGATTTAGTACTCATGGTCTAGTCCTTCTAGGAGCAACGCTATATCATACTGTACAAAATGTTGTTGGCTTTCTTATACAATATCGAGAAGTCACCTTTGCTTGGGGTCTCCCCTTTTAAACAAGCGTATGACGTAGAATGATACCCCTCGATGATAAATTGTATGCTCAACTATTTGAGCAGATGCTCGCCGATCTGCCATGGGCCGCGTTGTGTGTAGACGCCGTCGGCTCGGTACAATCCGTAAACTCTGCGGCAACTGAGCTGTTCCAAGCCCCGGCGTCGATGCTGTTAGCTCAACCTCTAACATTTTATTTTTCTCCAACATCGGTATCCACATTTTACGAAGCGATTCGCGCGGCTGAATCAGCCACTCATACCGGCTCATTCCAGGTGATGCTCCAAGAGCAGACGCTGTCCCTTGATTGTATTGTTCAGCCATGCGGTGGATTATCCGACTCTGCACTATTCCTTGTTATTCTGCAACAGCTAGCTAATCCCGAAAGTCTCCCGGCAGCTCTCAGTGCGGCAGCTGCCCAATGCTTCGAAGCACAATCCCTCCTAACATTTACAACTATCCTTCAGCAAGCGCTCAGTCCGTTTGGTCTTGTTGTCGATGTTGCGCTTCGTGATGCTGCCAGACAAACTTGGACACGAGCATCCTCGCGTGTACAACATGGGGATATCGTGGGGACATTGCCTTCAGCGCTTGCTGTCGTTGATGTATGCAAGGCGATGCTGCCACAAGCTGAGGAGATTCACGCGCCGTTTTTGGTGACATTAACGGAAGATCGTGTTGATGCCCTGGTAAACGTAGTACCGCACGCAGACCTATCCTTGCTCAAGTTGTTTTGGAAAGACTCGGGCATTTTTGTGCCGATGAACAGCCTCAGCCGGACCAATGGATTGCTGACAGTTTCAGGACCAGGTCTGTGCCAGCAGCTTATTGAGCAACTGAAGCCGTTTGTGCATGTCCTTGGTGTGGCTTTGGACCGAGTTCAACAACACACCGATATACAACTCAACCAGCTACAAACAACGCTCCTTCTACGGGCAAATCAAGCAATTACAGCAGTAACGGAGCTTGACGATGTGCTGCGGGTTATCTGCCAGCAAGCGCTTACTCTAAGCGGCGCGTCTACAGTATCACTGTTTATGCCCGAGCCTGATGCTCAATTTTTGCGATGTGTTATGGCGCTTGGTGATTACTCAGACTTACTGCTTGGCCATCGAAGTGGTTTGTTGAATACTCCTGTAGGCCATGTGTTTGTTGAGCAGCAAAATCTGATTGTAACTAATCCCGACCAACTGTACGGTAGCGATACAACGCTTGAAACTGCTCCATTCAAGAGTGGTTTGTTTGTTACATTGCAAACACAAGGTCGTTCAACAGGCGTACTTGCTATTTGGCATCATAAACGCAGCTATTTTGGGCAGATGGAGCTACAGGTGTTGGAACAGTACGCAGCCAACGCGATGGTCGCCATCGAAAATGCTCAATTGCATGAGGCAATGCGTCGATCCGAGGAGCGCTACCGCACGCTTTTCCAGAATGCGTTAGAGATTGTGATTACGCTTGACCTCGAGGGCTGGATTACTTCATGGAATCGAGCCGCGCTTCAGTTTTTGGGAATGAGTCCGGCTGAACTACGCGGAAATAGTCTTAACATTCGTGATTTGCTACTGCCTGAGACGGCAGAACTTATGGCGGTACTGCAGGCAAACGCTTTGGAAGGGCAAGAGCCGACGCTTACCGAGCTAGAGCTGCGCCGACCGGGCGGATCAATTGCGGTGGTCGAACTAACGGTGCAGGTATTTCAGGAGCGTGGCCAGCCTACCGGAGTATATATTATTGGCCGCGATGTGACTGAGCGTCGGCATCAGCGGCGAATGCTTACCGATAAAGTTGCACAGCTTACAGCATTACATGAGTTAAGCGTTGCTCTCAGTTCGTCATTTGAGCGCAATGGGCTTTTGCAGGGAGCGGTTCAGGCGATTGCACTGGCTAATCAGTTCGATTGTGTGAGCGTGTACTTGTTCAATGCCCAGCGACAGCGGTTGGAAATGACTGCATCAACAGGACTTGATCAGCAAACTCTTGGGTTTATCCAATATGCTCTTCCTGGCTCAAAAATCTGGAGTGTATTTCACCAAGAACAAACCCTAGTATCAAAAACAGCCGAGCTTGCTGCGCCGCTAAAACAGTTGTTTGAAAAGAAAGCTGTTTTTGGACATGCTTTTTTGCCGCTTGTTGCGACGAACGGCGCGCAGGGAGTTCTTGCAATTGGACGCTCGGGTCATGCTGTCTTTAGCGAAAATGAACTACGCGTGCTGCAAACAATGGCCGCGCAAATTGCACAGGCACTTGAGAAAATTCATTTGTATGCGGCGATTGAGCATAGTGCAGCGCGCTATCGTGATCTCTATGAAAACGCCAACGATTTTATTGGCACGATGACAATGCAAGGCCGGTTTACGTCGCTAAATCGAGCTGCGCTTCAGTTTCTTGGCTATAACGAAGCCGAGGCAACCCAATTATCGTTGCCTGATCTAATGTTGCAAGATAGTGCTCATCCGGCTCGAGAAATGCTTGATGTGCTACAGTCGCGTGAGTCTATTCAGGGAACGTCGGAACTTCAAGTTACCCGCAAGAATGGTTCGCTTGCAATGCTTGAGATTCGATCGCGTGTTGTTTTCGAGAGCGATGTGCCAACCGCAATCCATTTCATTGCCCGCGATATTACCGAGCGACGCCAGCTTGAGTCGCAAGTTCGCCAGGGTGAAAAACTAGCCGCGCTTGGTCAACTTGTAGCAGGCGCAGCACACGAACTTAATAATCCACTCGCAGTTGTGCTTGGAACAACACAGCTGCTCCTACGCGATCCGCTCGCAATGGCTTTCAGTGAAGACGTGCGCAATATCGAGGCTGCCGCGCAACGGGCTAAGCATATTGTCAAGCAAATGCTGACGTTTGCGCGTGAGCAAGAAGATGTGCGCGCGCCGGTTGAGGTTCCACTACTGATTAATCGTGTGCTGCAGGGAATGCGTCTCAACTTCCAACGCAACAATATACAAGTCAGCGTCACGATGGCGCCAGATCTGCCGGCAATTTGGGGCGACGCATATCAGCTTGAGCAAGTATTGGATAACTTGCTGCATAATGCGGTCCAAGCGATGTCAGACAGCTCACGCCTACCCCGACGCGTCACGGTAGAAGCGCTTACAGCCGGCAACATGGTACAGCTGAGTGTATCGGACAACGGCCCTGGTATTTTGCCGCATGTACTGCCGCGCATCTTCGACCCATTCTTTACAACGAAAGAAGTAGGCTCCGGTACTGGTCTTGGTTTATCGTTAGTATTCGGTATTGTTGACAAGCATGGTGGGTCAATTCGCTGCGAAAGTCTTCACGGACAAGGTGCGACATTTATT
>JASKZZ010000538.1 GCA_030147335.1 Herpetosiphonaceae bacterium
AGTTGATCGACACTGCTGCCGGAGCGGCGCACAACCTCGGGTAGAATACCGTCGTTTTCGCGCAGCAAAGCCAACAGCAGATGTTCGGGCGCTATTTGTGACTGACCGTACTCCACAGCAAGACTTTGCGCGGCTACAATCGCTTCACGCGCCTTTTCGGTATACATATTAATATTCATCGATCTGCAAAACCTTTCCAAAATTCATCAGTGCCGGCTGCCACTCTTATGACGAACGAACCCGCGCCAAAGTTGCTTCCACTACCGCCAACATACACACGGTAGCGAAATTCGGGCCACGCCGCCGCTCGTGGCACCGTTCATGCAATTGTATAAAACAGTCGTATGACACACGTTGTACGTCGGATCAGATTTTAGGAAAGAGGAGACGAACAGTGCAGGATCAAAAAAACCCACAAAATGCGATCTTCAAAGTGGTGGACCAAATTCCAGGACAGGTATGGTACACCTTGGGCATCGCTTCAATTTTGGCATCGGCATTCTTCCAGATCACGGGACGCAAGAACTGGGCAGACTTTGTCGGCAAGTGGCCGCCAACCTTTTTCGCCGTCGGCCTGTACCACAAGCTGGTACGTCCAGGCAGCGAAGACGCAGTCGGTCAGGTTCAGCAGCTTCAGGAAAAAGTTCGCTAACGTTTGACCAAGGTTTAGGTAATGTTGGAAGGGGCGTTCCTTATAACGCCCCTTTCGTTTACCCCAAATTTGCGGGCGCTTCAGCCACAGCCGCTATCATGACTTTGTAAGCTTGCAGCCAAATTATATAGGTGTGAAACTGGTAAAATACGAAGAGTCTTTCGTTATGTAGTGGAACAAATATGTGCCGCCTGCGTGCTCTTCTAAGGAGCATCTGATCGGCGGAATCTAATTTTGATACCAAAGGTGTAGAACAGATACATGGCAACCAACGGATATCGCAACAATGGACGTAGTGGCTACCAATTGCCGCTGGCTCGTCGGTCAGTAAACAAACAGCGTGGCTACAAAGTGCCGCCGCATGTTTTTCGTAATGCCGGTGAACCACATACATCGAAAAGAAGCACAGTTTCAATTATTTTTGCTGCACTAGCCGTCCTATTGGCGCTTGTTCCAGTCGCGGGAGTTGCTAGTGGCGGTGTTTATTACGCGCAAACTGCTGCGGAGCTAAAGCCACGTCTCGCTACGTTGCATGAATACAAGCCGTTTCAAACCTCGCGCATCTTTGACCGCAACGGAACGCTGTTGTACGAGTTCGTGTCAAGTGGACGACGCGACCCAGTCAAGCTTGATCAGGTTGCTGACCTGTTAAAAGAAGCAACAATCGCAATCGAAGATAAAAATTTCTGGACCAATCCGGGTGTTGACATTGAAGGCATTGCGAAGGCAGCCGTTCGCAGTTTGCGTGAAGGCGAGGAGACCGGCGGCGCGTCAACCATTACGCAGCAGGTGATCAAAAATATCGTTCTGAACGAAGAAGAAAAAGCTTACGAAAATCGTTATCAGCGCAAAATCAAGGAAGCTGTCCTTGCACAGCAGCTGACCGATGAGTATTCTAAAGAGCAAATTCTTGAGCTGTATTTGAATGAAATTAACTACGGTAACCTCGCGTATGGTATTCAGGCAGCCGCACAAACGTATTTCAGCAAGAACGCCAGTGATCTAAATCTGAACGAGGCGTCACTGCTGGCCGGTATTCCGCAGCTGCCGACACTGTACAACCCGATACTGCATTTGGAAGACGGCCAAACGCTGCCGGGAGTTCAGCTTAAGAGCAATTGGCGTGCGCCCGGTTATAAGCTGCCGTTTAACACATCGGCGCCGCGTGCCCGTCAGGTCGATGTCCTGCGGCAAATGGTTGATAACAGCGTTGTAACCGAGCAGGAAGCGCGTCAAGCAATTGCGCAGCCGCTCACCTTTGTGCAGCCCAAAGATAGCTACAGTCAAGAAGCGCCGCACTTTGCTTTTTATGTCAAACAACTATTGGAAAACGATCCGCAGTACACATCGATTGCTAAGATTTTAGCCGAAGAAGGTGGGCTAACGATCACAACAACCCTCGACTTGGAAATGCAGCAAATTGCACAGGTCGAGGCGAAGCGCAGAATTGAAGAGCTGGAAAAAGATAACCGCAACATTCATAACGCCGCCGTGGTTGTGCAGCAGCCCGGTACCGGTCAAATTCTCGCAATGGTCGGCTCGGTAGATTTCAATGCAGTAAAGCCAACAACAACCGAGGGCGAGACCAAAAACGTGCTCGACGGCAAGGTTAACGTTGCGACCGCTTTGCGACAGCCGGGTTCGGCGCTCAAGCCGTTTACTTACCTGTCAGCAATGCGTGAAGGCGCGCTAACTCCCGAGTCGATCTTGTGGGACGTTGAAACACGCTTCCCCATTGTGAAGGGCGCCGACGAGAAGAATATCGACAAGTGCGCGCCGAAAGAGGGAGCATTCTTTTTCTGCCCGAAGAACTATGACGGTAAGTGGCATGGTCCGCTGCGTATGCGTGAAAGTCTAGCAAACTCGCTTAATATACCTGCGGTGCTTGCGCTCAAAGATGCAGGTATTGGCCAAACGCGAAACCTGCTCCATAGCATGGGCATTACCGGTTTGCAGCGCGAGGATAGCTATTATGGACTAGCAATGACCCTTGGTGGTGGTGAAGTTACGTTGCTTGATCTTACAACAGCATACAACACACTCGCTAATACTGGCGCGTATGTTCAGGCCCAACCGATCCTTAAGATCACTGATCGTGACGGCAAGGTGGTACGTGACTTCCAGCCAACTCCAAATACCCAGGTTGTCGATCCGGCGCTGGCGGCAATTGTGCGCGATTTCATGGGTGATAACGAAGCTCGCACACCGTTGTTCGGCGCCAACAACGCACTCAAGCTATCACGACCGTTCCATGCTAAAACGGGCACGACCGACGACTTCCGCGATGCCTGGGCGCTTGGCTTCACACCGTATGTCACTGCCGGTGTTTGGACAGGTAATAATAACAACGAGAAGACTGATCAGGTAGAAAGTACGCAAGGCGGCGGTGTTATTTTGAACCGCATTATGGAAGCATACTTCGCTAATCCACGCATCGACCGCATGCTGCGTGGGGAGGATCTGAGCAAGCCCGCCGCATTTCCAAGTCCCGAAGCATTTGGCGCAGTTGAGTCCAAGATTTGTCAGATTGGCGGCCGCTTTGGCAAACGCACAACAGAATGGCTGACGCCGAAGATGCTCGAAAGTAAGCAAAAGGGCGAGACCGAATGCAACCTGTATCGCACGGTTAAGGTCGTCAAAACAAGTGATGGCGACGTATGCTTACCAGTTGAGGGTAAGAATTATGGCGCGCAGCTCGTGTCGATGAAAGTGTATAACTTGCCGAAATCCGACAAGGAACTCAAAATCCTGAACACTAAGTTCGTGGGTGGCGATGAAGAAAACCTGGCGGGCGTTGCGCCGAAGGAAAGTTGTACTGACGATGTTGTACTACGACCAACGCCAACACCTGACACGCGTCCTACCGCAGTGCCGGATACAACTACCCCAGAGCAACCAGGCGATCCTGCCCAGCCCGCGCAACCTGCTCCCGCGCAACCTGCTCCCGCGCAACCTGTTCCCGCGCAACCTGCCCAAAAGCGGCTGCCGAACTTGGTAGGTCTTGGTGAGAATCAGGCGAGGGAGCTGCTGGCATCGCTGGGTGTCACCAATGTTCTGGTTGACTACCAGGGACCTGACCGCCTTGGCGAGCTGTACAACCAGTTCCCGGCGTATGCAGTTGTTAGTAGTTCACCTGGGGCGGGCGCTCCAGTTGAACCTGGCATGTCGGTGGTTTTGGGTATTCGAGCACCGTAAGGTTTGAGCACCACGGATTGGACGAGGGACGCGCTTAGCGGTCCCTCGTTTCGTTTTCTATCAGAAACATCCGATCACAGACGCGATGCGTAACATAAAAGCATCCGAAAGACAACACAATCTTGCAGTCGCTTCGATACGAACGCTTGTTCATACCTTGACACCGCTTGGACCAGGCAGTATAGTGCAACCGTTAGGCCGGTCGAGCCGCTGTTTTTCGGTTCTCCGGCTTATAATGTCTCCGAGAGGAGTGGGTTTTACAGTATGGCACAGAAACTACTGATCGTTGAGTCGCCGGCAAAAGCGAAAACGATCCAGAAATATCTCGGACCCGGTTATCAGGTACAGGCATCAATGGGCCACGTGCGTGACTTGCCAAAAAGCAAGCTTGGCGTGGACGTTGATCATGACTTCGCGCCTGAGTATGAGGTATCGAGCGACAAATCCAAAGTTGTCAGCGAACTACGCAATGCGGTCAAAAATGCGGATGCCGTTTACCTGGCGACTGACCCTGACCGCGAAGGCGAGGCGATTGCGTGGCATGTGTTGGAGGCAGCGCGCATTCCAAAAAACAAGCCTGTGTATCGTGTGACCTTTCATGAAATTACGAAGCCGGCGGTGCAGTACGCCATTGCTCATCCTCGGCAGATCGATACGCGCCTGGTTGATGCCCAGCAGGCAAGTCGCGTTCTTGACCGACTTGTCGGCTATCGCTGGTCGCCGCTACTCTGGGACAAAGTAACGCGTGGTTTGTCGGCGGGACGAGTGC
>JASKZZ010000539.1 GCA_030147335.1 Herpetosiphonaceae bacterium
CCCGGTTCAGGTCAATAGCCTGTCAGGCGTAGCCGACCTTATTCAACCAGGTGATTTCGTCGATGTGCTTGCCTCGTTCAACATGGACGTCGCAACCTTTACTCCTGGTGTAACCGTTGGCGAGGCCAGCCCCATCCAAAACGTCACCGAGCGCGCAACCAACGAAGGCACGACCAAAGTCCTGCTCCAGGATGTTGAAGTGCTGGACATCATCAAGCCGGCCCCGCCCGCAGAGAACGCAGAAGGTTCGGCTGAGCCACAGCCAGAAGGCGCGCCACCAGCAGAAGGCAGTGAGGGTCAGCCAGCAGCGCAGCAGACCGCCGGCAACACACTCAATACCGGCAACTGGATGATCGTGATTGCTGTGACCAACCAGGAAGCCGAAGTCCTGCGCTTCTCGCTCGACCGTGGCATTGGCATCACCACCATCCTTCGCCGTGCCGGTGACCACACAACCGAGCGTACTGTTGGCGCGACTATGCGTGTCCTGGTTGACAACTACGGCATGCCGTTGCCAAGCTTCCCGCAGGTTGTACAGCAGCCGGCAGCGGTTAAACTTGAGAATGTGCCGGAGATGCCGCAGGTGAAGACACCGGCGTTCGTACCAACCGTCACGCCGAACCCATAATTGCTAGGAGGCGAGAAGAAGTCCATGGCTGAACATGACGACAAGATCAAGGTCATCATCGCCGATGACGTGGCCGAAACGCGCGAGATTCTTGAAAAGGCGCTGTACTTTGAAAAAGATATCGTTGTCGTAGGCAAGGCCGCTAACGGACGCGAAGCCGTCCAGATGTGCAAGCAGCTCCAACCTGATGTTGTGTTGATGGACATCAACATGCCGGAGCTGGACGGCATCGGCGCGACCGAGGCGATTATGGCGCAGGTGCCAGGCACGCAGGTCATTATCATGAGCGTGCAAAGCGAGCAGGAATATCTCCGTCGCGCCATGCTTGCGGGAGCGCGTGAGTATCTGATCAAGCCGCCGGACACAGACGAGCTGGTTCGCAGTATTCGGCATGTGTATAAACTCCGCGCTTCTGCTCCACGTCTCGCAGGCGCTCCAACCGAGACAGCTGCGCAGCGTGGCGAACATGGCAAAATTGTCGCCGTGTTCAGCCCCAAGGGTGGTTCAGGATGTACAGTGGTTGCAGCCAATATGGCTGTCGCTCTGAAGCAAATTACCAACAAGCGTGTTTGCCTGGTTGACGGCAACCTGGTCTTCGGTGACATCGGCGTTGTGATGAACATTGTGGCGAATAAAACAATTGTTGATCTTGCCTCACGCGTGCATGATCTTGACGCACAGCTGATTGGCGATGTGACAGTACCTCATACCTCACAGGTACGTGTGCTGCTCGCGCCGCCCGACTCACAAAGCGGTGAGGCCATTACGCCGGATCAAATTCGCACGGTGCTCGAAGGCTTGCGCAGCCAGTTCGACTACATTGTGGTCGATACCCAGACGGCGTATGACGACCGTACACTATCAATCCTGGATGTTGCAGACCGGATCGTTACGTTGATGACGCTTGAATTGCCGGCAATCAAAAACGTTAAGCAGTTCTGTGAGCTAGCGGGACCGCTTGGTTACGGCGACGATAAGCTGATGTTGGTACTCAACAAAGCGGATTCACGACTCGGTATTCGTGCCGAAAGCATTGAAGGCCAGATCCGGCACAAGGTGTCGGCACAGATTGGTAACGCGCCTTACGAGATGACGCTGGCACTTAACCAGGGCGTGCCACTCGTCATTGACCGCCGCAACCACCCGATCGCGCGTGACATCATGGCCTTGGCAGCACTGACGGCAAACGCGCTCAACCCAGCACAAACCGAGCCAGTTACAGCCACGCCTGCAGCAGCGCCCGCCGCCGCACCGGTAACAGCAGAAAGCAATAAAGGCGGCCTTTTTGGTCGGCTACTGACCAAACGCTAACTAGACACGCGGCACACTCCCGCTGTGCCGCTCTCGTTCCACGTTGAAGTCAAGCATCGAGGTATAGCATGTCGTTGTTGAAACGGATTGGTGAGCCGGGTACGGCCACAACTACACCACCCCCGGCCGCCATTCCTCAGCGGCCAGGCCAGGCAGTAGTGCCACGCCCGGCAGGGCCAGGAACTGGTCGCGAGCCTGATCAAGCAAAAACAGCAGAGATTCGCCGCAAGGTCCAAGAGCGTCTTGTTGAAACACTGGATCCACGAGCCGACACCAACAACACCGCAATGATTCAGCGGCAGGTTGATGAGCTGTTAACGGGAGTGCTGGATGGTGAAGGCGTTGTCATGGGCCGAACAGAGCGCGCGAGACTACTTGAAGTTATCTTGCATGACATTACCGGCCTTGGACCACTAGAAGATTTGTTGGCCGAGCCCGACATCAGCGAAATCATGGTCAACGGGCCAAAGCAGATTTATGTCGAGCGAAAAGGCAAACTGACCAAAGTTGCGACAACCTTTCTGAATGATGATCACGCCCAGCGCATTGTTGACCGAATTATCGCCCCGCTGGGCCGTCGCGTTGACGAGTCATCGCCAATGGTTGACGCTCGTTTGAAAGACGGCTCGCGTGTCAACGTCATTATTCGTCCAATCTCGTTGCTTGGTCCGGTGATCACCATTCGTAAGTTTGCCAAAGAGCGCATTACGATCGAGGACATGATTCGCTTTGGCACGGTTACACGCGAAATGGCCGACCTGCTCAACGCATGCGTCAAGGGACGGCTCAACATTGTTGTGGCTGGCGGTACCGGCTCAGGTAAAACAACCTCGCTTAACATTTTGTCGGGCTTTATTCCTGACGATGAGCGCATCGTGACGGTAGAAAACGCCGCCGAGCTTCAGCTGCGACAGGATCATGTGGTAACGCTTGAGTCACGACCACCATCGGTCGAAGGCACCGGCGAGGTCACGATGATGGACTTGATTGTCAACTCGCTGCGTATGCGTCCCGATCGCGTTATTGTTGGCGAGTGTCGCGGTGGCGAAACGCTGGCAATGTTGCAGGCGATGAACACGGGTCACGACGGATCCTTGACTACGTTGCACGCCAACACACCACGCGACGCCATCTCACGTATCGAAACCATGTGCATGATGGCCGGCATGGATCTGCCCATTAAAGCAATCCGCGAACAAACCTCGTCGGCAGTTGACCTAATTGTGCAGCAGTCGCGTCTCAAAGACGGCTCGCGCAAAATCATCAACATCACTGAAGTTGTCGGCATGGAAGGCGACAACATCCAGCTGCAAGACATCTTTGTGTTTGAGCAGACGGGCGTTGACGAGCGCGGAAAAATCGTTGGTCGCTTACGACCAACAGGTGTACGACCACGCTTTGTTGAAAAGTTCGAGTCGTATGGCATTTACCTGCCACCAGGAGTGTTCGGCAGCGGCGATCGGTTCGCATAGTACGAAAACGCTCGGACCAGGAGGTTGCGGGCATAGCGTATGACCATGTTCAGGAATAATTTATGAATTATCTGCCATTTATTTTGATCGGCCTCGTTGTTTGTATCGCGTTCGGACTGTTTGCAGTCGTCCGGATGCTGAACAAAGGAGCGCCCAACGTTGACGACCGCCTTGCCCAATTTGCAGGCAACGGGTTGGATACAGAGGCCGCACCGGATTTTCGGTCGCGCGTCGACACGGCTGTGACCAAAACTGAGCGTGGTTCGCGCATTTCCCGTGACCTTGCTCGCGCCGACCTTAAGCTCACTGCCGGCGAGTTTGTACTGCTCAAGCTAGCAGGCGCAGCAGTTATGGCCGGCGTTGTAGCCTGGCTTTCAACCAAAGTATTGGGTCGCTTTGACCTGATGGCTAGTGTTGGCGGATTGATCTTCGGCGCGGCAATCGGCTCGTTCTTTCCCGATATCTACGTCAAGTATCGCGCAAAAGCCCGCGTAACCAAGTTCAACAATTCGTTGGCCGACACGACCGCGATGCTGGCAAGCTCACTGCGATCGGGCTACTCGCTGCTCCAGTCGATGGATCTTGTGTCGAAAGAAGGCAGCGGCCCAGTAGCAAGCGAATTTCGTCGCGTGGTGCAGGAAGTCGGCCTTGGTCTTAGCGCCGAAGCAGCGCTCGCAAACCTGCTGCGACGCGTGCCCAGCGATGACCTTGACCTGATGGTAACGGCGATCAACATTCAGCACGAAGTCGGTGGTAACCTTGCGTCAATCCTTGAAAGTATCGCGCATACCATTCGCGAGCGAGTTCGTATCAAGGGTGAAATCCGCACACTGACGGCGCAAGGCCGTATCTCGGGTTACGTTATTACGGCACTACCGGTTGGTCTCGCTATTTTCATGACCTTGATCAACCCTGGCTTTATGGCTCCTATCTTCACCTGGGGCCTGCCGCCGAATGCGTGGTGCTGCTTGCCGGTAACGTCTGGAGCAATGATTATCGCAGGTTACTTTGCGATTATGAAGATCGTCGATATCGACATCTAGCGAGGAACGCAATGACACTTATCTTCATTATTGCCGGCATTCTCCTCTTTGGAATCGTCGTCATCGTGCTTGGTGTAGCTCAAGGCCGCCAAGTAACATCAATCGACGGTCGGCTAGCAACGTTTACCGAAACCCCCCGCACACTGGAAGAGCTTGAACTTGAGCTTCCGATCAGTGAGCGCATTATCAAGCCAGCGGTCCAAGCACTCCTTGCTGCTTTCGGCAAAATGTCGCCGAGCAAAAACGCCGCCAAGATCAAGCAAAACTTGGAGCAGGCCGGCAATCCCAGCAACTTAACGCCGAACATGTTTGTAGGTATGCGCGCGGCGGTTGGTTTAATGGGTCTAGGCGTTGGCTATTTTCTGGCGTTTATCATGGCCATGCCATTGATGAACCAAATCATGTATTGCGTAATTGGTGGCGCAATCGGCTATGTTTTCCCCGGCATTTGGCTTGGCCAAAAGATCAAGAAGCGCAAGCACAGCATTCTCAAGTCAATGCCGGACGCGCTCGACCTCTTGACGATCAGCGTTGAAGCTGGCCTTGGCTTTGACCTGGCGCTCCAGCGTGTCGCCGACAAGTGGGATAATGAGCTGAGCAAAGAGTTCAATCGCGTGTTGTCGGACACACGCCTTGGCACGCCCCGTCGTGATGCGATGCGAATGATGGCGGATCGCTGCGGTGTTGAAGATTTGACCAACTTTGTGCAAGCGATTATTCAAGCCGAACAGCTCGGCGTGAGCATTGGCAAGATTTTGAAGGTACAGTCGGAGCAAATGCGTATCCGCCGCCGACAACGCGCCGAAGAACTGGCGCATCAAGCGCCGATCAAGATGCTCTTCCCAATGGCGTTTCTGATCTTCCCTTCGATCCTGGTGGTTATCCTTGGACCAGCGTTGCCTCGTCTGCTGGGTGCGTCGGCACTAGGCGGCTAATGATGTATCGTATCAGCAACACGACACGCGGCACGGTACTCGCCAGTGAAGCTGAGCAGGCGTGTTCGTACTGGGCGCGACTGCGGGGGCTGATGTTTCGCAAGAGCTTGCCGTCTGATGGCGGCATGGTAATCGAGCCGAACAATAGCGTCCACACTTTCTGGATGCGCTTTCCGATTGATGTTGTGTTTGTTGATCGCCAGGACCGCGTGGTTGGGATGGTCGATGCTATGCCACCAAATCGACCATATGCTGGAGCGCGGCGCGCACGACGAACAATCGAGCTACCGGCAGGAACGATTAGGAGAACGCAAACAGCGATTGGTGATCACTTGAGCTTTGAACAGGTATCCGAGTCGGCAAACGCATAGTATTAAGTATCTGTCCCACCTGACAACTCTAACATTTGTACTATTCAGCAACCACACAGAACCGGTATCGCCGGTTCTGTGCGTTTTAACATGATTGACATGCGATCATCTGTTGCCTATACTCGTACGGCGAACTGTTGGAAATAAAAGCGTGAAGGTGCAGATGTCGTCGCAGCCCAAAACTCCCAACACAACCTCAATCACTCAGCTGATTGAGCAAGGCCAGCGCGCACTAGCGGTTGGGCATTTCAGCCATGCAGAGCGTTTGTTTCGGCAAGTAGTAAGCATCGATCCACTGATGGCCGTGGCATGGCGTGGACTTGCCGATACTCAGTTTGGCTCACGTCGTGGTATCTGCTTGCGCTGGGCCGAATATGCTGAAACACGTCGTCCAGCAGTCCATATTCCAAAATCACCGCGACCGACGCAGTATCAGCGTTTCCCTCGATGGGGACTAGCCGGCGCGGCAGCATTGCTTGTGCTGATTGGCAGCGATGTGGCGTATCGCGACCGAGTATTGCCGGGAGTCAATGCGGGCGGTCTCCCCATTGGTAGCCTGAAACGTCAAGATGCGCAACAACTGCTGGCGCAACACGAGGCAGCACTTCATAACAAACCGATTCAGCTGCGAATAAACGACCAGACCCGGCAGGTAATGGTAGGCACGCTACTGGAACGCAACACGCCTTCTCTTGGTGAGACCGCCTTTGCTTACGGACATGAGCCGTCGTTTGTACGACGAATGCTGACCCGCCTGCGCTCGTTTGTTGGCCATGATCACGTTATCGATGCGACTCAGGCTGATGCTGCAGCAATACGCGAACTTGTCGGCGACATAACGGCTGAGGTCACGCGTGAGCGTCGTAATGCTCAATTGCTCCACTCGCCGGATGGCTGGCAGGTGTTACCGGAGCAAGCAGCAGTAACCGTCGATCAAGATCAAGCCACAACAGCCCTGACCAGGTTAGTTGATCATGCAGAACAGCAAAAAGCGCTTGGCGTCGATATTCCACTTATTCATACCAATGCAGAGCTTACAAGCATAGAGCTTGAGCCGGCACGGCAACAGCTCGAAGCATTAGCGCAGCGTCCATTATTGGTACAGCATGGCGACCAACGCTGGACCATGGATCGCTCCATGCTAATGCAGATCGACGATAACGCAGAAGCTGTAACGCTTGGGCCGAGCCGATCACTGATAGAACAGCAGCTTGATCGGATCGCGAGTGAGGTTGCGGTTGCACCACAGACCTCGCAGCTAACGCGTGAGGGTAACCGCGTTCGCTCGATCACGCTAGGACAGCCGGGTCGTGAGCTGGACCGAGAAGCAGCATACCAGGCGATTGTTGCGGCAATCACGATGGGAGCGGAAAGCATCAGCTTGCCCACACGTGTGTTACCGGCAGCGCCAGGTGAAGTGGAGCAGCTAGGGCTGGTGGCTGAGATTGGACGTGGTGTATCACAGTTCAAAACATATTCATCGCCTGAGCGCGATGCCAATGTACTGGCCGGCGGCAACGAGGTTGACGGCGTCCTGATCGCACCGGGTGAAGTATTTTCGTTTACCGGAACGATCCGCGATATTACCTGGGAAGAAGGCTATCGCTGGGGAGAAATGATCGAGGCAGGGGTTGTCGTGCCATCATTGGGTGGTGGTATATGTCAGGTATCAACAACAGTGTTTCGTGCGGCATTTTGGAGTGGACTTGAAATTGTTGAGCGTCACAACCACACATTTCGATTGGCGTGGTACGAGGCAGACGCTCCTCCAGGGATGGACGCGACAATTGCGCTGGGTGGGCCAGATTTTAAGTTTCGCAACAATACCGGACATCATCTTCTGCTTAAGGTAGAAACAGATCTCGAACGAAAACAACAAACTGTGATTATTTACGGCACTCCAGACGGTCGTCAGGTAACAATGGATGCAATCGCAGGTGGCAACATTGGCGTACAACGCAGCGTCATAAAACCTGATGGAGCTGTTGCAAACGAAACATACTTAAGCTACTACACACAATAGATACAGACCGAAGGATAGGAGAGGATTGTGGAGGAACATCGCAACAACTCATTAGGCGTAGAACGCCAGGTAGATAACAAAACGATTAACTGGCCGTTTGTGCTGCGTACAACAGCACGCTGGGCGTTGGTTATTGGTGCGATTTACCTCGTTGTCAGCGTTCTCCGGAGCGCAGGCGCAAGTACATTGCCATTCATTATCGGCCTTGTCCTTGCATATTTGCTACTGCCAATCGTCAAGCGCCTAGACCGTTACATGCCGCGTTGGGCCTCGATCACTGCAGTGTATTTGGTTGGACTGGCATTGTTCGAGGTGGTAATAATCTTTGTCGTACCGCCGGCAGCAAACCAAATTGAGCAATTCGTTCGCAATGTACCGGTATGGGCGGAACAAGGCAACAACTTTGTTAATCGACAGATCGCAGAATTTAATGAAACCGCATCACCGGAAGTGCGCGCACAAGTTGAACAGCAAGTCAGCAACGTCCAACAAACGCTCCAGCGCAATGCTAGTACATATGCGCAGCGCGTTGGTGAATTTGCGCTTAACAGCGTCATTGGCATTTTCGCCACGATTACGTTCTTGCTTGGATTCCTTGTAATTCCGTTCTTTCTTTTTTACATTTTGATCGACAGCAACAAGTTGCCAAGCGCGGTCAACACGTTGCTCCATCCACGCATTCGTAATGATTTTTGGAACGTCTGGGGGATCGTTGACGGGACGTTCGGACGCTATATTCGGGGTCAGCTTATTTTGGGCTTGATCATCGCAGCGGCGTCCTTTATTGGCCTAACCGTGTTGAACCTGCTTGGCTTCGAGGTACGTTATACGGTATTGCTGGCGATCATTGCAGGCATTGGCGAGCTGATCCCGGTGATTGGGCCAGTGTTAAGCGCGATACCAGCAATTATTGTGGCGTTCAGCGGCGGTACCCAGTCGGTAATCGGTGTCATCATTTTGTACGTCCTGATCCAGCAGCTTGAAAATCAGATTCTTGTTCCACGTATCGTAGGCAATACCTTACGGCTCCACGCAGCAATCTTGATGGCGCTGCTGGTTATCGCAGGAGCAGTTGGGGGATTGGGCCTTGTGATTTTATCGGCTCCGCTAGCTGCAATTGGACGCGACGTCTTTGTGTACATGCATCGGCGGCTGCGCGAGCCACCACAACCTCCAGAAATGGCTATTGCGGGACTTACCGTTGAAGACAAGCAGCCAGAACCCGTGAAGCAAAAGCAGACAAAACAATTATTGAAAGACAGCAAGTCCTAGAGCAGAAAGGACCGTCGCATAATTGACGATAGATGATCGTAGTTTATATAATTCGGTGCAAACGGGCTAATACCTGCGCTGGAGGATATCATTTCGATGATCTATTCTATCGTCAACGATTTACTTGATCACCCAAAAGTAATTGAAACACGTCATCACATGCATCATTCGCTGCCGAAGCACGATCATCTGGCTCGTACAGCGCGAATTTCATACAAATTAGCCCGGCTTATGCGTGCAGATATTCGCATTTGTGTACGCGCTGCCATGATCCACGATATTGACTCGCGGCTTGGCACGCTGACAACACATGGACGAGTTGCAGCAAAATGGGCAGCAGCTCAGGGCGAGTGCAACGAAGTTTGTCATGCAATCGAAACGCATATGTATCCATTCGGGCCAAAGCCGCGCACAAAAGAAGCGTGGGTCGTATCGCTGGCAGATAAAGCAGCATCGCTGACGGATCTCACGGTGATGCTTGGCGGAATGATGACCGGACACACCTGGCATCGGCGACGACGGCTGCAACAAACCGACCCGCACTTTGCGACACGACGAGCACTTAGGCTCCGCCGACAACACCGCTCGATATAGTATGCTGCGCTAACACGACAAACCGGACTGGCTAACCAGTCCGGTTTGTTATATGGAAGATACGCTACCCTAGAGCTAACCGCGCCGAAAACGGTCAAGCAACGAGGCCATTGGCTTGAGTTTGTGGAGCAGCCGCAAGGTGTATTCTTCTCGACCCGGATGCTTGTCGATACGCAAATCGTAGCGATCACTGGTATAAACCGGGCCATAGGTATTTCGAGCGTCCTGAGCAGGGAACAACTCAAGCTCCTGCGCCTTAGCCTCCAACGTCGAATGAAGCTCCTCGGGGGTTCGAGCTGTTTCAAGAGTTTCACGCTTTATACGCACGGCATCCTCAAAAAATGCAAGTGTATTTGGTCTACTCAGTCTAGTCTTGCTTCAAATCTAGCTCAATAGGTCGACATTACGCATAGGTGAACATTCAGCTGACTATACAGAACTAGCCTAAAGGTTAGCAAGGTACGTAAAAGATGGTGACGATAACGATCACTGGCTGCAACTACCTATGTTGAAAAACCACTAGCCAAAGCTACCGCCACCTGAGCCACCGTTATCACTGCCACCACTGTCACCACCGCCTCCACCCCATGACGAGCCGCCTCCACCCGAATCGCCCCACGACGACCCACCTCCACCCGAATCGCCCCACGATGATCCGCTGCCGCCCGAGTCGCCCCATGATGATCCGCTGCCGCCCGAGTCGCCAAAAGGAGCGCCGTCAAGCGGCGAGCCATAGGACTGGTCGTGGTCGCGACGTTGCGTAGGCGGCGTAATAATGATCGGCGGGAAGAAACCACCACCCCATCCACCATAACCACGTCGTCTCCGACGCCCACGCGGAGCAGGACCAAAGAACGGATCGGGTCCAAATGACTGGCT
>JASKZZ010000546.1 GCA_030147335.1 Herpetosiphonaceae bacterium
GTTGGCGATCGTAACGTACAATAGAGACACATCGAAGGCACTCATCGTTATCTACAACATAGAAGCGTGCTGTTGGAGCCTTGGAACTTGTTCCGGCCCCGAGTTGCACTCATTGCTACGCATCGATCACTATATAAAAGGAGCGCACAAGGTATGTTTGCTCACCCCCATCTTGATGAGCCAAAAGTTGCCGAACAAACATGGCGTATGTTGTGGTCGCATGCTGCGCAGCAGATTGTATCCACATGCTCCACATCCTGCTCCAAATATGAAAGTATTTCAACAGGTGTTGGTTGGGGCTTTCGCCATCCAGAAAATCCGCGCCGCGCTCTGCTCGTGCATCCAACAGGACTTGGAAGGGACGTTGGCGACCTGGCTGTAACGGTGCTTGGTTCTGGTACACATGTTGTCCCACGTTGTGGTCTTGATTTCGGCAACTACGTCGACGCGGTTGCAGAAATTGTTGAAATAACGGCGCACAGCTGTCTTACGGATTAGTTGTACGACAAGGTAGCGGAAGCTATATTCAGAAGCTAGCCCACTGTTTGAGCTAGCTCCTGTGACGGTCGTTTGACCTATTGCTTTGCTAGCCATGCTTCGATTTCGGCCCGTTCCGGCGCGTTTGGTTCCAAACGCAGATATGTTCGGAAAGCCGTAACAGCCGCTAGACGATTGCCAAGCTTGCGCTCACACAAAGCAAGTCCATAAAACGCTGGCCCATTTTCCGGTGCCGCATTGATTGCGGCGCTGTAATTGGCGCGTGCGCGAGCATAGTCGCCGAGGCTATAACGTAGTCGTCCCGCCGCCAGATACAATGGAAGTGGGTCGGCTCCAGCACCTATTGCGCTACTGATCCGGCTCAACGCCTCTTGGGGTCGTCCCTGCTCCGCCAATAACGTAACCTCACGCAGTACCAGCGCTATATTTTTCGGCTGCAATGAGCTCGCTCGTTCGAGTATGGCCTGTGCTGCGGCAACATCGCCCTTTTTGTTAAGCAATCTTGCCTGCAACGTCAGTGCTTCGATGTTGTCTTGCTTTACAGTTATTGCCCGTTCCACATCCTGTAATGCCAGATCGATCGTTCCTTGTTGTTCCAGCAAGCGGGCGCGTGACAAAAGTGCTCGAACGTTATCGGGATCAAGTGCAACTGCCTGATCGAGATCAAAACGCGCGGATGAAAAATTGCCTTGCGCAGCTTTGAGCTTGCCCCGCTCCAATAAAGTTGCCACGTCCTTGGGTCGTAGGGCCAGAGCTTGGTCAAAATCCGCTAATGCCTCTACGGTCTTGCCTTGTCCTGCAAAAATCCGACCTCGTGTTGCAAATACTCGCGCATTGTTGTTACCCAATGCCAACGCCTGGTCGAAGTGTTTCAGCGCGGCTTCGGTGTTGCCTTGCTCGGCAGCCAAAACACCTAGCTCAATCAATGCACTCGCTGATGTTGGGTCGATTGTTGCCGCTTGATCCAGATCTCGCTTCGCCTGCTCCGGCTCGTCTGTATACCGATACACTCGTCCACGGCTTACATAGGTCGCTGCGTTATTCGGTCGAAGCTGAATAAGCGATGTGTAGTCTACGATAGCAGCATCATAGTTTTGTTGCTGGGTGTACACTTCGGCTCGCTCACTCAGCATGGCTTCGTTGGAAGCATCTCGCTGCGCTGCTTGATTCAAATTGTCGAGCGCTGACTCTATATTGCCCATTGCTCGCAAAGTCCGTGCTCGATCAACCAGCGCCTGGACGTTATCCGGATCAAGCTTGAGGGCCTGATCGAGCGAGGCAAGTGCGTCATCAAACTTGTTCGTCTGCCAATGAACCTGTGCTTGTGCGATATATACTGCAGGCTCGTCGGGCGCGATAGCCAGTACAGCTTGGAGGTCGCTCAATGAGTCGTCGATCCGACCGGCTTCCAAACGGACTTTTGCACGTTGGATGTAGGTAACCGCGTCCTTCGGATTAAGTTCGATTGCCTTGCTGAGACTTACTTCGGCTTTATCATAGGCTTTTTGCTTGTACTGCAAGATGCCAAGCCGATTATGGACCCAAGCCAATTCCGGCTCGACGCGCACTGCTTCTTCGTAGTCTGCTATTGCACTCTTGATATTGCCTTGGCGCTCTTGGAAGCTTGCCCGCCTTCCCAGCAAGTCACCGTTTGTAGGTGCTAGATGAATAGCCTGGTTCAGATCAGTTAATGCCCCATCAATGCTTCCAACACGTTCACGAACCGAGCTACGCGCTGTCAAGGCTGCAACTGAGTCAGGCTGTGCAGCGACCACAAGGTCAAGATCAGCCAACGCAGGTTGTAGTTTATTGGCGCTGATCAAATAGCGAGCACGATCAAAAAGCAGCTCAGTATCATCAGGGCGCAGCTGAATGGCTGACCCAAGGTCTGACACTGCGTTGTCCCACTCCGTGATCGCCGCATAAGCGCGTGCCCGACCCGTATAACTATCCGGGTCTGTTGCATTACGCGTGATTGCAGCAGTGAAATCAGAAATAGCCGAATCAAATTTATCGCTACGGAGGTAACTGTACGCACGAGCATGGTAGCCCGAAGCTTCGTTAGGGTACAGTTCGATAAAATGATTTAGATCGGGCAATGCTTCCGTATCTTGTCCCAACTTTTGGAACGAGTATGCGCGGTTGAGCAACGAGTGTGCGTCGTCCGGCTCCAAGCGCAGTGCATAGCCGTATCCGCGAACGGCTGCCTCATACTGCTGTGATTGCTGCAAGCGATCCGCCCGGTCCACAAGCAGCAAATGAATACGTCTTCCACCAAACCACAGAAACAAGATACATAACAATGCAACCGCGATGCTAAGCATGACCAACGTGAGCACACGTCCACCTTTGGAAACGCGGTCTACTCGTGGTAGTGATTGCAAACTAATTGTTGTATGATTTTGGTCAGTGACCATGCTCCCCTTCTCCCACATTTGATATCGTGCGTTATACCATGTGCTTATGCTGATGGTGTAACTGCGTGACTAATTTCTTCACGTCTTGTGCCCGGTCGCGTGGACATATAAGCAGCGCATCAGCCGTATCAACAACCACGAAGTTCTCAAGCCCGATTGTGGCAACAACGCGTTGCTCAGCATAAATCAATGTGCGCTTCGTATCCATACCGACATGCTGACCCACTACGACATTGTCACCATAATTTTGCGCCTGTGCCTCATACAAGGAATTCCAATCACCAACATCTTGCCTACCAAGATTAGCCGGGATCACAACCGCGTGACACGTTTGCTCCATAACAGCAACATCTATTGAAATGTTCTCGATCAACGACCAAACGTGTGTTGCTGTATCAAACGAACTGTCGTCGTTCTGGCTTAAGTACGTATCAACCTGTTCCAAGCGTCGCATCAGCTCTGGCTGGTAGGTAGCCAACTCATGCAAAATCCGTTCTGCGCTCCACACAAACATTCCCGCGTTCCATAAATGCCGTCCTGATGCGACATATAGTTCGGCCTGGGCTATGTCTGGCTTTTCGTCAAAGCACGCGACTTTGTAGGCAGACTGGTAGCCTTTTTGCTCTAAGCTTTCGCCTAATTCAATGTACCCATAGCTAGGCTGCGGACTTGTCGGTTCAAGCCCAAGCACGACAAGATGCCCTTGAGCTGCTAACGTCGAACCAAGTACCAGCGCATCACAATAACAATCTACGTAAGCTATACGATGGTCTGCACTCAATACCACCATAACTGCGTCCGGGTCTTGCCGTTGTATCTGTAGCGCCGCAAGCCCAATACTTGCTGCTGTGCCACGGCCTACCGGCTCTGCTAGGATGTTCTGTCGCGGAATACTCGGAACCTGTTCGGTAACGATTTGGGCATACGCCGCATTGGTCGCGACGACTATGCGGTCCGCTGGGATGATAGGAAGCGTGCGCTCAATGGTTTCCTGCAACATCGTTCGGGGGTTGCCGACATGCAGGAATTGCTTTGGATTGTGACTTCGGCTATAGGGCCAAAGCCGAGTTCCACTACCGCCAGCTAGCACAAGCGCATACAGCATCACTTCTTGCGTTCCCTTTCTATAATTCATAACGCGTATCTATCGTGGTTAGATACGCGTCTGTCCGTAGCAAAATGTAAGATATGTGTTTTAGTGATTGCTGTAGCAGCCTAAACTTTACAAGACTCATACTTGATCAACGATTTCCTGCGTTAAATATCATTATGCGCCTGAATACGGTACTTCGCTATATAAAATAAACAAATGTGGCGGTAAGAGAGCAGGATGAGTGCTCCCCTACCGCCAAGCATTGAACACAAAGGCGCTAACGAGCGATTATTGGCATATAGAGCGGCGCTCGACATCCAGTCGCCCGGGCAATAGTAAAGGTAGTTGAAGCCGCGCCTTCACCTGAATACAGGAACGGCAGCGTTCCATTGGCATTTGACAGTCGTCGCGCAAAAGGACTGCCGTTCGCGCTTGTCTGATAACAGCGAAGTGCCTCCAAGCCGCTTACGTCAGCATTGACCGAGCTTGTGTTGTCGATTTGGAAGACAAATTGGCTAAGCTCGGCGCTGGACATGCGTACAACATTTCCAGTAGAGCCTCGTTCCATGTCGAATGTCGTGCCAGGACCGGTAATCGTGTTTCCTTCAAAGATGTTATTTGGACCTTCCTGCAATCGAATGAGTGGCGATTTGTAGCCGGTCATTCGATTGTTCCGGAAGATGTTATTGCGCACGAAGCCGTCGCTTGCCCCTTCTTCCGGTAGATCCGAACCTTTGTAGGTGTAGATAATATAGCCAGGGCCAGCCAAAGCGGGTTCGGTTGAACTCAAGCCTTCCAACGTGTTAGCCTCAAACAGATTGCTATGCGCGCCGACGCTCAAACGAAGGGCCGCTTGTCCATTGTTGCGAACCGTGTTGTTGCGGATGATGTTGTTATACGACTCGAATACAGCAATGCCACCGCCGTTGTTCTCATAGCTTGTATTGCGCTCAAGCAACGAATTTGTAACGCTACGATGGATCATAATACCGTGCGTGTACGGTGCCTTGACTTCGTCTTCGTTCGCAACACCAATATTACGGTACGATGTGTTGTCGGTGATGATCAAGTTATTGCAATGGCGCGAACAAATCAGGCCGTGACTCCCATTGCGGCGGAACGTATTGCCGACAATGGTCAAATAGTCTGAGTCGTCGTGCGGGTCGAGACCATACTTGATGTTATCCTCGTACACGCTGTTAGCGAAGTTCATGCAATATCCACCGAAGGTGTAGGTGCCAAAGTAGTTGTGGTGAATAGTGCTGCCGGTGATGCTGCCGAAAATGTCAACCTCAGCGAACAACTGGCGGCTTGGCAGATCATACGTAGGATTTGCAGGTCCCTTGTAATCGACCTTCCAGCTCAGGCCCCATGACTCTGCAAATTTATAGCCAAGATAGCCGATTTCGGAGTTAATCACGTCCATCTGGCCTTCGTATGGCTCACGGCTGCCACCATTCACCTCACATGCCGTTGGCGGTGCCAGTGGACGAATCGAGCCGTCGGTTGATTCGATGAGCGAGCGAGCAGAGATGTAGGAACGACCATTGCCCTCGTATGCAGAAGTGTTTGGATCGTCAACTGAGTATGTTGTATCTACCGATTGAGTGGCATCGTTCCACGACGTTACCTTGGTGTCTTCGATCCGCAGGGTGCTGTTCTTGGCGCGCAAGAAGACGCCACCAAACGGTTCTTCTGCGGTCGCTGCCGTATCGACGCTGCGCAGCTTCAACCAACTCACGTCACCGGCTGCGCCGCCACGAATGACCAGTGTTGCGCCTTCTTCAACCTGTAGGCTGCGGCGGAGGAGCCATTCTTTGGGGGCTACCTGGGTAAGCAGCGTATCCTTTGATTCGTATTTGTTGGTCACGCGAAGTGGCAATGCGGCATACACTTCTGATAAGGTCCATGTCTGTCCGCAGCCGGCTACGTGGATTACGCCATCAGATGTGTACTCGACGAACCGATTAGCGCCGCCACCTTTATAGCCCAGACAATCGGTCGCGCTTGCAGCAGCGCTAACCCTACCTGGATCAACTGGCGGGGTTGCCGGCTCAATATCCCACGGCGCGCGACGTCCATCTACGGCTTCATCAATTTCCTCGTCGGCTGGAGTTGTTTGCGCGCTTACCCAATGCGTATTTGCTGCGCTAAACACGCCAACAAGCATTGTAAGAACAAGCAATAGATATAATTTGCGACCAGCGGCTGTTCCCATTAGCGGGGCTCCCTTTCTAAAAACTGGACATGTAGCAGGCGGCGTTAATCGCAATAACCGTGCCCTACATATTCCTTGTACCGATGTGGATTACCTAATCAATCTTTACTATTTCTATGTACTATAACTACAAAAATGGCTGATTAGTTACGCAGCAACGTCGACGCAATATAAACTCGCGTCGACGTTGAACTTTACCATAAACCAACGAATGATGACTTGCTCGATATTACTACTTGGTAATCACTGGCATAAATATCCGATACTGAGTTGGGACAAATGGCACGTCAATGCCAAACGAAGACGTATTACCGTTTGCATCCGTCGCTGTTGCATTAATGTTCGTTGCTTGGAAGCTTCCCGATTTCGTGAACGTGAAGTTTCCAGCATCATCGGCGGTAGTACGGCCCTCGAAATACCGTCCTTGTGTGCCAGTATCGGAGAAAATCTCGATGATCACACCAGGCGTTGCTTGACCAGCCACCTGACTACCCTGAGCGGTAGTGATCACTGGCGGCTTAATTCCACCATTTGCTAACTTGGTTGTCGCAATACCGCCCATGATGTTGTTGTAAATTTGGTTTTCGGTAAGCGTATTGCCGATCGATGACGCCTCGTTTACTCGTACACCATTACCGCCGTTAGAATGGCTAATGTTGCGAATAAGAAGATTATCAGTAGATGCTGCAAATTCCGCACCTGATCTGTCTGTTAGATTATCAATGTAGAAGCCATGCAGTTGGTTGTTGGAGCTAGTATTGCTTTCGACTCGCGCTCCAACGACGCCTTTAAGGTCAAACCCATTTGACGCATTATTGGTGGTTGTATTGCTTGTGAATGTGTTACCTGTAACGGCAGCTTGCGCAACCACAGTGCCAACATCCTCAGAACTTTGCGTAGCCGCGCTTGCAATCTCCCCAGGGGCAGTTAAGTCGTCAACTGCTTGCACTACCGTTGTTTCAGGTTGAACCAGAATGCCGTCGCCTACTTTGGTGCCGGTGATGGTGTTGCCGGTAACAATGTTGCCATTTGACTTGATGTACAACCCGACGGCAGTATTACTGATGATGGTGTTGCCGGTAACAGTGTTGCCATTGGCACCGCCGCGAACAAAGAGCCCGTTGTTGTAATTTTCTCGTATCGTGTTATTGAGAATTTCGTTGTCTGTGCTGCCTTCCTCAACGGTAATGCCTTCATGATTATTGAAGAAATTGTTGTTGCGAATGATGTTATTGGTCGAACCCAGGACGCGCAAGCCATAGCCCTCGTTCCCCCATGCCTCGTTGTTTTCCAGAACGTTATTGCTGGAGGGAACTTGTGGATATTCGCTGCGTGGCGAGCCTGGGTCGAGCATGAAACCATGCGCTCGTGGTCCACCGTCATTGATACCATCACTATTATTGTACGATTTGTTGCGGCGGAAGGTAAATTCTGTGCAGCCACGGGAAATAATGAAGCCGTGGTTGCCATTCTCGTACGCTTCGTTATCTTCGACCAACACATTTGTCGTGTAGTCGTGCGGATCGAAGCCGTACTCAATGTTTTGGTAAAACTTGTTCCGCAGGAAGTTCATGTTGGCCGCTTGGTACGTATAAACGCCGTAATAGTTGTGGTGGAACAAGCTATCTGTGGCGTTGCCGCTGACCCGCCGCCGCAAGACATCAGGTGCTGTATCAGAGTTTGTGTCACGCCATGACACGCCGTAGCTTTCGCCATCACCTGAACCAAGATAGCTCAGCTCAGCAAACGCGATGTTAAGGCGAGCTTCGCCTTTCGCGAGAATGTATCCGCGACCATTCGTGTAGTCGGTATCGACATTGCTGCCGTTCCACGAATGAACTTTCACGCGATTATCAGCGCTTGTACCCGCTATATTAATGACACCATTATTGGTGCGCAGGTAGGCGAAGCTTGCATAATCACAAGCTGGCTTTGGATCGTTGCCGCAAGGGGTTGTGTATTCCGTTGCGGATGGCTCGCTCCGCAGTCGCAGTTCCCTCACTCCCGCTGCCGGCGTCAAGTTCAATGTTACGCCGTTGCCGATGATCAAGCTTTTGTTAAGCTGCCAAACGCCTTCTGAAACCTTCTGAATATAGCCAGTCGGTGCAACATCAGGATCATCCAAAATTTCCTGGAGCGTTACAGTTGTACCTGAGCCGCCCACTAGAATTGCTTGCTGAACTGTTTGGCGCGGATTTGGCTCATCCCCAACGGCAATGTTCAGCGCAGCAGCAGAAGCGGTTTGGGCGGGTACCAACGCATTACCAAAGCTTGCTGTTACCAACGTGCTAAGTAGCGCGAGTGAGCCTAATCGTGAAAAAATAGTATTATGAGCTGTAACCTTCACGTGTATTCCTTCTTTCCTTACAGCATCCGAAGGACAGCACAATCTCAGGTCCGCTGTTACCAGCGGACTTGAGTGGCTGTAAATGTAATCGGAACAATAGGTTAAGGTTATGCGGGGGTGGAGTGACCTTCTTGTGCTGCTTCACTCACTCGGGCAACCTTGCCGTCAACAACAGCCACGGCGCGAGTAAGCCATTTGTGCTCATTGATAGTGAAGAGCGCATGTGCCTTGAGGAAGGACATGTAATAGGTAATCAGCACG
This sequence comes from Herpetosiphonaceae bacterium, assembly GCA_030147335.1. GTDB lineage: Bacteria > Chloroflexota > Chloroflexia > Chloroflexales > Kallotenuaceae > LB3-1. The sequence continues at coordinate 8,835 of JASKZZ010000546.1, forward strand.
AAAAAGGGCAAGATAAGCCAATCAGCGGGCTTGCGCCGTAGATGTGGCAGTATTTTGAACGCGCGGCTCAGGTGCCACCATACGAGCAGGGCAATTACCAGCTCCCAGTGTCCAATCCAGATCGAGGTAGCTAGTACGATCGGGCCAATCAGCAACGTGAATGGTGCGACGGTTTTGTCGATCAGCATGATCGCGAGATATGGATAACGCCAAACCCAGCCCTGCCACAAAGCGCGTAGGTCGCTGCGGAAGCTATTGCGGCTCCAGCGAATACGCTGCTTTTTAAAGCCCTGATAGTCAGGCTTGAACGTCGAGTAGACGTGTGCGTTGAGCTGGTTCCACGTGTAATATCCACTTTGTAGTACCAGGCACGTGTAGCGCTTGTCGTCGCCGCTCATGCATGGACGACCGTTGAACGTTTCGTTTAGAAACGGCTCGCGCAAGCTTTGTAGCAGCTTGGTACGATACGCAGCGGTGCGGCCCGACAAGCAGCTGACAGCGCGGCCCATGATTGTGGTCGCTGGCACTTCGTCGGTGTAGCGAATGTCGAGATAAATATCCGCCATGCGCTCCCAGATCGTCGCGCGCTTACCATCGGTCGGATACATAAATTGACGTGTACCGACCCCGCCAATTTTGGGATCGACAAACGGCATCTTGATTTTGCGCAGCACGTCGGGTTCCCAGATCACGTCACTGTCGACAAGTACCACAATGTCCGTCGTTGACATTTCAACGCCGGCTGCAAGAGCAGGTCGCTTGCCTGGCAGATCGATCGGCAAAACATCGACGCCTGGATACTCGGATGCAATTTGCATGCAGGTTGTATCAGTCACGTCAATGACAGCGATGATACGGTCGGGCTTATTGGCCAGCCATGACTCGATGGCCTGACGGAACAGCACCGGGTCTTCGTTATAAACCGGTGTGATTACCGTTGCTGTACAATCGTAGTCGTTTTCGACCGGACGGTAGAACAGCGCTGGAATACGCTTCGCCAACCACATCATCCAGCGAACAAGGCCCACAAGGCCGATGGGGATCAGCAACGCTGTGTTTGTGAGCAGTTCGAAGAGTTGATACCAGTACTGCGTCACCGCATGTACTCCTTAGAAATATGGCGCAAGTTATGGAGCGATAATTGGTCATCAACGACCCCACAACTTGCGTCTGTTTAGCTACCTAGTATTATAGGACAATCGTCTCTGACGCGCCGATCTCAATTGACAACTCTTTGCCTTCAGCCGCTGCCTGGTCGCGCAGCTTGACCGCTTCCAGCACCTGGTCGATCTTGGACGGGTCCGTCACCGCCGGTACCTTGGCTTGCAGGTTCTCGTTGGCCGCAATCGTCGCTTCCAGCATCAGGTGCTCAAAGCCGTGCTCACGGGCAAACTGCATAAA
>JASKZZ010000552.1 GCA_030147335.1 Herpetosiphonaceae bacterium
TTTACGTTGCCACAAAAACGCAAGCTGACCTGCACAATGTCCCGGTACGTGTATCGCACATAAACCGTCCGCGATTGGTAGTTCTTGGTTGTCCTGCACTTCATGCTCGATCGATGCAGGCTCGATGGTTCGTGGAGCAGAATTGATAAATAGCCGAACCATCAGTTTGGGTAGTAGCCCCGGAGCCGGATGGAATGAACGAGCAGCCTGACCATCACGTACTAGCTGTGCATCGGCTGGATGCATATACGCTTCGGCTCCAGTAGCTGCTTTTAACGCTGCTGCACTCCCGCTGTGGTCGACGTGACAATGCGTTATCAGGATGTGGCGAAGGTCGGATGGCTGCTTACCAATTACGCGCACAGCTTCGAGGATTTTGGGTGCACTTCCCGGCGTGCCAGTATCAATCAGCGTCAACACTCCGTCGTCGATCAGAAAAGCATTGACCACGCCCAGCGGTATCACATATAAACCAGGCACGATTTCCTTAACGGTCATCACACACTCCTTCGACTACGCCCATCCATCTCACCACTACAAACTCAAGCAGCTGTTGCAAATTCATCCGCCGTTCAGACCAACAAATAACAACCGGCGCAGCGCGGCAATGATTCGCTCTGGTGAGTGGCCTAGCTCCCGCCGCTGATACAGGTATAGGTCCACCGACAACGGCGCCAGCACTGCATCGACCGTTCCTTCGACATCCAGGCTGTGTGCTTCGCCCTGCTTCACCGCGCGTTGCAACAGCCGCAGCACCATTGTTCGCAGCCACTGATAGAGCGGGCTAGTATAAGCCGCGTGCCGTCGCTCACCGCACGCCGCGTCGCCAATCGCTCCCAGCAGCGGCCCGTTAAGGTCGGTGAATTCTGCTAAACGTGTCAAAAGCACATCAAGCTGCCCGAGTGCCGATACATCGTCATTTTCAGCACGTTCCACCTGTGATTCGATCTCTTCACGGAAGCGCTGCGCATTTTCTTCAAGCAGCGCGGCACATAGCTCGCCTTTGTGTGCATACCGTCGATACAGCGTGCCTTGTCCAACGCCAGCAGTCCGGGCAATTTCATGCATGCTGGTAGAGTCAACACCTTGCGCGGCAAACAAAGTACGTGCAATCGCCAGAATATGTTGGCGATGTTCTGCTGCATCGCGGCGTTCTTTGCGTGGGCTGCTGTTTGAGGTGACAGGACATGGCGACAGCAGCTCAGCACACGGAACCGTATTCTGTTCCTCGGTCGTACTCACAACAAACCTTTTCTTGCGTAGTGGACAATTGTCCGCTATACTGAATTTGAAGATGGACATGTGTCCGGTTTGAGTTTACCACGGGTCGTCTGGGAGGGCAACGGGAGCTGCTGTTTAGCGACTGAGGAAGGGAATGCAGAAGGAACGAGTATGGTACATCGCCTAACACAGCGTGAACCAAGACGAGCGGTTGTTGGATTATTGCTCGTTCTGGTTCATGCATCACTCGATCAAACGGTGTTAGCACAGCAATGCCGACCATTATCACCGAACTGCAAGGTTTTGAGCTGTATGCTTGGGTAACAACTCCCTACCTGCTCGCCGAAACTGCTGTTATCCCAATTTCAGCAACAAGCGTCAATACATCTTCATCCTTAGCGGAAATCGAACACAACTACGAACCAGCGGTCGTTGAGCGAAGTTAGCAAAAGGAGACACCCATATGACCAATCAAGCCGTCTCAAAACCACGTCGGCCACCCAAGGCGTTATACAAAGTCATCAATCCAACGCTCAAAGCAGTGCTGCATTCTCCACTCCACCGCCGAATCAGCAAGCATCTGATGATGCTCAGATTTACTGACCTCAAAAGTGGCAAGCAGTTCAGCATTCCAGTCGGATATGTCCAAAGCGGCAATACTATACGTCTCGCAACTCAGAGTCCGTGGTACAAGAATTTTGTAGGCGGCGCTCCTGTTCATTTACGGCTGCGTGGTCAGGAACGCAACGGCGTAGCTGAGGTGATCACCGACGAGGCTGGGCTACGTGAGCATTTCCAAATCATGCTGCCGGAGTCGCCACAACTCAGTCAAATTATTGGAGTCTTACTTAACGCCGATGGTACGGTGAACCAGGAAAGTGTCGTTCGCGCTCGGCAAGAAGGCTATGTCGGAGTCAGCATCAAGCTCGACCACACTGCTCAGGCTTAAGCGATTTGTCGGCGGTGCGGCAAGAAATATGTTGCTTGCCGCCCAACGTCCAGTTGTTTGCAAGCTTTAGGGGTGTGATTGATAAAAAGGAAAATCAATCATGTCAAATTCGCAACCACTTAGTGTCTTAATTTATGGCGCTACCGGCTCCCAGGCAGGCCCAGTTGTCTGGCAGCTGCTCGACAAAGGCCATCAGCCGCATATCCTGACCCGCAATCTCAGCAAGGCTGTGGCAATGCAAGCAGCAGGAGCGACCGTTGTTACCGGTGATATGGCAGACATCGACAGCCTTCGTGCGGCCAGCAAAGGCATAGACTCGGTCGCGCTGATGATTCCGGCGTTTATTGCAAATCCTGCTGATACCCTGCAATATGCACGCAATGCGATTACAGCGGCACAAGAAAATAACATCAAGTTAATCGTGTGGAACACCAGCGGACCAGTGCTGGCACAACGTATCGGTCACCCGATGTACGATTCGCGCATAGATATTGCCGATGAATTGCGCAGCAGCGGAGTTCCATTCATTGTAATTCAGCCGACTGCTTATCTTGAAAATTTACTCGGGCCATGGACCCAACCGGGCGTGAGCTTGCGGGATACGTTGAGCTATCCTGTGGAAGAGCATGTACTATTGGGTTGGGTAGCAACTCAGGATGTTGCGGCCTTGATGGTAGCGGCGCTCGAACATCGTGAGCTGGCAGGTTCGCACTTTATCGCCAGCGGCGTGGAAAATGTGACCGGACCAGAGCTAGCATCACGGTTTTCGCAAGCCCTTGGTCGTGAAATCCAGTATCGCGCCATGCCCCTGGAAGAGTTTGGCGCTGTGCTCGACGCGGCCTTTGGACCAGGGGCCGGGGCGGGTGGCATTGCAGGGTATCAATTCCAACGCGACAATGCGCAACTCTTTACAATGTGGGCAGACATGCAGCCCGTGCTACAACAGCTGCCGGTAACTATGACGCCGATTACCGCCTGGGTTGCACAACATCACGACGCATTCAGCCAAGCAAAGGAGCGCTAAAGCGTATGCACATCGAGGTCTTTCACGATACGGCGTGTCTGTGGTGTCGGATTGGAAAGCGTCACCTTCAGCTTGCGCTTCAACAATGGGATGGAGAACCCGTTTCAGTGCGCTACAGGACGTACTTCTTGAATGAAACGATACCAGCAGAGGGTCATGATTTCCGCTCCTATATGCTGGCTAAAGGCAACGGACGAGTACCGCTTGAGCAATTCTTTGACGGTCCTCGCCAAGCCGGCACAGCAGTCGGCCTTGTGTTCAACTTCGAGCAGATCAGTCGCGCGCCCAACACCATGCTGTCGCACCGCCTGATTGCGTTAACACCGGATGAACACAAGGAAGCACTGATCGATGATGTGTACGCTGCGTATTTCGAGCACGGCCAAGATATTGCCGACTTGAACGTGTTGTTGAGTATCGCTGCCGCTCATGAGCTAGAGCCAGCCGACATAGAGGCGCAGCTACGTGGAGACGCAGCACGCGATGTCGTGACAGCGGATGCGCGTTGGGCGCAACGGCACGGGGTCACCGGCGTTCCGTTCTTTATTTTCGACAACACGTTCGCTATCAGCGGCGCGCAGCCACCCGAAACTATTTTGCAAGCGATGCAACATACGATTGACCATCGCGAGGCAGAGGTACAGCAAGCATAATCGTGGCAACATACAACAAGGCCGGAGGAAATTTCCTCCGGCCTTGTTGACTGATACATCCTGTGTGTATTGGTACGTGTCCTATTGGAGAGGAGCGTAGCCAAGCTGGCGTAGCGCATTGGTAATCACTTCATGACCTGCATCGTTGGGATGCAGACCATCACCCGCGATGTAACCCTTAGCGCGTGCATTTTCGCTTCCGTTGACACCATTGAACGCAAGCGCTACTCGCGCGACCGGCAGCTTATTCGCTCCAGCCGTGGTATGGATATGAACATTCGCGTCCTGAAAGTATGGATAAAACACCTGGAAGTCGGTCTGGCCACCATCATCGGCCCACGTATCAGCAATCTGGTCAGCACCGACATAGGGATTGTATATATCCATTGTAACCAACAA
>JASKZZ010000016.1 GCA_030147335.1 Herpetosiphonaceae bacterium
TGCAGTACCGTGACAACGCAAGCAATATTTCGGCAACGGCGCAAGCTACGATCATTCTTGATGGCCCGCAAGTTGTACACCATGTCATGTTGCCATGGGTGATCAAGTAGCAACCGTCCGTGTTGCAAGGCGGCGCCGATACCCAGCAGTCTCTCGGCATGTGGAAGCAACGGATACTCTTCTGGAAAAGAGCGAGCGCATCGCGGTCTATCGTGACGTTACGAGGACCACGACGAGAGTGATCACGGCATCATGCTGGTATTCCTTCTAGGATACTTCCTTTGATAGGGGAATATATAATCAACAGATCACGTTGTATCCCGCCAATGCGCATAGCAGGGCATAGAGGCACTGAGGAAGTTGGCTGGTTGTCAGCATGCATCAAGTATCCCAATCTTGATGCTCATGGTGCGCTGTGCGCGTAGTTGACTAACCCATCACCACCGATAACCGTTCTACGTTACCGCCGGTAGCCAGCGTTCCAGTACCTCGCGCAGTTTGTCACGGTTGACGGGCTTGCTGATGTAATCATCCATGCCGGCAGCAAGACACGCTTCGCGATCGCCCTGCATCGCGTTGGCCGTCATTGCAATGATCGGAACGTGCTTCCCAGTCGTCATTTCCGCCTTACGGATCACACTTGTGGCCGCAAAACCATCCATCTCCGGCATCTGCACGTCCATCAAAATCAGGGCGTAGTTCGTGTCACCCCGCGCTACCGACTCGACCGCCTCCCGGCCATTCATCACCGCATCGGCCACGTAGCCAAGTTTTTCCAACTGAGTCAGTGCGAGTTTCTGGTTTGCCGGATTATCCTCAACCAGCAAGACCAGCCGGCCTGCGTTTGCTGCATCGGCTCTCGCGAGCCGCACACGAGAAACCGGAGCAATCGGTTTTGACCGTGTCGGCGTTGTATCCGGTAGTGCCTTTTTCGCTGCAACGGTGGCAATGGCATCGAGCAGATGGGATCGCTTAACAGGCTTGATAAGATACGCGGAGAAACCAGACTGTAATGCCTGCTCACCCTGGCCACGCTCGTCGAACGCCGTCAGTAAGATCAGGTGCATGTTGTCAATCGCACGATCACGCTTGATTGCGCGAGCCAAAGCAAAGCCATCTATGTCGGGCATCATCAAGTCCACGATCGCCAGATCGAACGGATGCCCGTCAGCGCTGGCAGCACGGAGCACATCCAACGCATCTTCCGCATGTGCCACACTGTCGTCGTGCATACGCCACGAACGCAGGTAGCTTTGCAGAATATCACGGTGGTGTTTGCTGTCATCCACCACGAGCACTCGCAGTCCTTCTAGCTCGACCGTCGAAGTGCGTGGGGTGACGGCGGCCACCGTTGAGCGTTCAAAGTGAGCAGTAAACCAGAAGGTCGACCCACGCCTCTCCACACTCTCAACGCCAATCTCACCACCCATCAACTCAATCAGCCGGCGTGAAATGGCTAAGCCGAGGCCAGTGCCACCAAATTTACGGGTTGTCGATCCGTCTGCTTGGGTGAACGGCTGAAACAAACGATGTTGGACGGCAGGCGCAATGCCAATACCTGAATCGCGTACCTCAAATCGCAGCACCACATCACGATCGGTTGCGGATTCGAGCGTCACCCACACCAGCACATCACCTGTAGCAGTAAACTTCACCGCATTACTGATCAGATTCACCAGCACCTGCCGCAGACGACCTGAATCACCGACAAGTCGGGCAGGAATATCCGGTTCCACATACGTCATCAGCGCAAGCTGCTTTTCGCGCGCGCGTGGCGCGAGGAGTTCTACGGCGCCTTCTACCGTTGAATGCAGCGTGAAGTCGGTACGTTCCAACGTCAGTTTTCCGGCCTCGATTTTTGAAAAATCAAGAATATCGTTGATGATTGTCAGCAGCGCTTCGGCGGAATCGCGAATGATACCGGCAAACTCTTGCTGCTCGTCGTCCAGCGGCGTGTCAAGAAGCAACTCGGTCATGCCAATGACCGCATTCATTGGTGTGCGAATTTCATGACTCATCGTCGCCAAAAACTCAGACTTGAGCCGTGATGCTTCCAACGCTTGATCGTGAGCAACTGCCAATTCCTTATTTTTCCTCGCGATCTCTGCGGCGTACGACTCAAGCTGTCGTGTTTTTTGTTCACGTTCGATCTCGCCGCCGACCCACTGAGCCATGAGCCGCAGAAACTCAACATCCGCCGGTGTAAACTGCTGGCCGCGTGGCGTCGGGTCCATAAAGGCAAGCGTGCCGTAGGTTTCCCCTGCAACCAGTACCGGCGTGCCGAGGTAAGCTTCAAGGTTAAATGCGCTGTAACATGGATGGCTACCCCATTCGGATTGGGCTGCGTGTTCAAAGCCAATCGGCCCATTCGTACGTAGCGCTTGGTGACAGTACGTTACGCCTAGATCAAAAATGTTGCCCTTGCTGATCGCATTTTCCGGAGATTGTGCTTCGATGACCTCATAACGCTCGTCTTCAATATGCGACAGCAGCCCAATCTCAAGACCAAAGCGCTGGCGACCCATTGTCAGCAGCGCTTGAATTTTGTCTTCAAAGCTTACATGCCGCGCCGACGTAACCTCATATAATTGGCGCATCGCGGCCTCGGCCGTGCGCAGGGCTTCCTCGGCTTGCTTACGCTCCGTGATGTCATGCATCGCAACCACAGCCCCAAGTTTTGTTCCGTGCCCATCCGTAATCATCTGCCCGTTTGCAATCAGCCTACGTGGTGGACCGTCTTTGGGCGCAACCACCATTTCGACATCACGAACATGCTCACCTCGAAGCGCGCGCAAGAGCGGAATGTCATCGGCACGCATATGCGTAATGCCATCCGGAAGGTACAGATCATAATACTCAGCCATGTCTTCGGGAGCGACTGGTTGCGGAGGTAGGCCGTGAAGTTGTTGAGTTACGCGGTTAAAAACCGTTAGAACGCCTTCTGCATTACATGCAACAATCCCATCAGTCAAATTATCAAGTACCGCGTTGTTGAACTCGTGTTCGCGGTTCAACGCTTCCTCCAGCCGCTTGCGCCGGGATATATCTCGTGCAATGGTTGATGCGCCGATAACGGCACCACTCCCATCCATGATGGGCGAGATCGTGAGCGAGACATGGATGCGCGTACCGTCTTTGTGAACACGCACAGTTTCGTAATCCTTAACCTGTTCGCCACGGCGGATACATTGCAGGATATTTGGTATTTCGTTCGGCATCTCTGGTGGGACAAGCAGTTCAATTGAGCGACCTGTCACTTCCTCTGCCGTGTAGCCGTAGATCTGCTGTGCACCTGTATTCCAGCTACGAATTGTTCCATCCAAACTCTTGCCGATGATCGCATCGCTCGATGACCCAACAATCGATGATAAAAACAAGTTATTGTTTTCCAGCCGTTTCCGATCGGAAATAT
>JASKZZ010000125.1 GCA_030147335.1 Herpetosiphonaceae bacterium
ACGGGCGAACGAGTAGCGCTTGAAGTTATTCGGCATCATCGCTTGTTGGAGCTATATTTGTTCGAGGCGCTTGGCGTGCCGCTTGATGAAGTTCACGCAGAAGCGGAGCAGCTCGAACACGCGTTATCAGCAAATCTCGCCGAGCGCATTGCGGAACGCTTGGGTCAGCCGCAGTATGATCCGCACGGAGCGCCGATTCCCACTCGTGATTTCGCCGTTCCGGCACAGCAAGGCGGTCCGCTACTTGGCGCGGAGCTGCTAACTCCTCTAAAAATCGTTGAAGTTGACGACGCATCGCCGGAGCTGCTGCGATACTTAGCGTCGCTTAAGCTAGTTCCAGGCCAGCATGTGATGCTGCGTGAGCGAGCACCGTTCGACGGGCCGCTGCATGTGCAGGTTGACGATCAGCTTGTGGCGATTGGCAAGCAGACAGCAGCAGCGATTAGGGTGTGTGATTCAATCGACGCGTAATTTTTTTGACTATTTATTTTCGGATAGCTTAAAACAATAGTTTATCTATCCATGGTTTAAGAGCTACTATCATGAACATGGCCGATTTATCAAAGCATTGGCTCTTGATTCCATTGCTATTATTGTTCACCACCGTTCTTACTGGCTGTGGAACGCCTTTGGCAACAGCTGGTGGAGCTGGCGTCGACTTTGGCAGTCGTACAATTCAAGTCGTAGCGACTACAGGGCATGTTGCCGATGTTGTACGCAACGTCGGTGGCGACCGGGTCGAAGTCACAACGCTCATGGGGCCAGGCGTCGATCCACACTTGTATAAAGCCAGCGCAGGCGATGTGATGACGATCCAGCGAGCCGACGTTGTGTTTTATAACGGGCTTCATCTTGAAGGACGCATGATCGAGATCTTCGAGCGATTGGCGCGAACCAAGCCGACATTCGCCATCGCCGACGACATTCCTGCCGAACAGCTGCAACGGCCACCCGAATTTGAGGGCGCTTATGATCCGCACGTCTGGTTCGACCCGTTGCTGTGGAGCTACACTGTTGATATAGTCGCCCAGCGCTTAGGAACACTTGACCCAGCACATGACGAAACATACGGCGTTAATGCGACTCGGTACAAACAGCAACTCGCCGAACTTAACCAGTACGCTCAGCAAAAACTTGCAACGATACCCGCCGAAGCACGCGTTTTGATCACCGCTCATGACGCATTTGGCTATTTTGGCGCACGCTACGCAATAGATGTACGTGGTCTGCAAGGGTTAAGTACAGCTAGCGAGGCTGGAGGTGGCGATGTTCAAACGTTAGCCGATTTTATTGCCAGCCGGAACATCAAAGCGATCTTTGTCGAGTCGAGCGTGCCGCAAACAACGATTGAGGCAGTTCAAGCCGCAGTCCAGGCAAAGGGCAAATCGGTCGAGATCGGCGGCGAGCTATTTTCAGATGCGCTCGGTGCCGAAGGTAGTCCAGAAGGCACGTATCTCGGCATGTTCACATACAACGTCAATATTATCAGCGCTGCGCTTGCGGCCCAGTAGCACAAATCCAAAAGCTTATTTCCCGTACCAGTTATATGAAGCGAGTCATTGAAATGCAAACAAGCACAGCTATGCCTTCGTCATCTGCAATTGACATCCATGATTTGACGGTTGCGTATCGCGAAACTCCCGTGCTGTGGGATGTTGATCTAGCTATCCCACACGGCACATTGACGGCTGTAATCGGTCCCAACGGAGCCGGCAAGTCAACACTGATGAAAGCAATGCTTAATCTCGTTCCAGTCGCTGCCGGCACAATCTTGATCGATGGTCAGCCTTACTCTCCACAGCGACGCATCGTCGGCTATGTACCCCAGCGCGGCACCGTCGATTGGGACTTTCCGACCGACGCGCTTGACGTGGTGATGATGGGCCGCTACGGACGCCTGGGCTGGTTTCGACGGCCAGGACGGCGCGAACGTGAGCTTGCGATGGAATGTTTGGCCAAAGTAGGCATGGTCGATTTTGCCCATCGCCAAATTAGCCAACTTTCGGGTGGTCAGCAGCAGCGCGTCTTTTTAGCACGGGCGCTGGCCCAAGAAGCGCAAATCTACTTCATGGATGAGCCATTCGTCGGTGTGGATGCAACGACCGAGCGCGCAATCATTACGCTGCTGCGCGAGTTGCGCAATGCCGGTAAAACAGTCATCGTCGTCCACCACGACCTTGAAACGGCGCCTGTGTACTTCGATTATGTCGCGCTGCTTAATGTGCGGCTGATCGCGAGTGGACCCTTCGCAACGACGTTCACGCCCGACAATCTTCAGCGGACGTATGGCGGCAGGTTTGCGCTGCTGCAACAAGGCGAGAGCGAAGCACAGCAGGAGATACGTGCATGAGCTTGCTGTACGATCTTTTCTTCGACTACACACTCCGCAACATCGCGCTTGGGTCGGCCATTCTTGGCATCGTCGGCGGCGTACTTGGGTCATTCGCGCTGCTACGGAAACAAGCCCTGCTGGGAGACGCGTTAGCACATGCAGCGCTGCCCGGCATCTGCCTAGCGTTTATGGTAACCGGCAGCAAAACGCCGCTGGTTCTATTAGTTGGCGCCGGACTTGCCGGATGGCTTGCAACAGTGATTATTTTGCGCATCGTCGGCGAAACCCGCGTCAGCGAGGACGCGGCGCTTGGCATTGTGCTAACTGTCTTTTTTGGCTTCGGCATCATGCTGCTGACACTAATCCAACACAGCGGATCTGCTAGTCAATCTGGTCTTGACAAATACTTATTTGGTCAAGCGGCAACATTGGTGCAGGATCAGGTGCTGACAATGGGCCTACTTGGCGGCTCGGCGCTACTGATTGTGGCGCTGCTGTTCAAAGAATTCAAGCTGATCACCTTTGATCCGGCATTTGCCGCAACGTTGGGCTTGCCGGTTCAACGTCTCAGTGTCTTGCTGACGACGCTGATCGTTATTGCCGTGATGATTGGATTGCAAACCGTGGGCGTTGTGCTGATGGCGGCAATGTTGATCGCGCCTGCAGCGGCAGCACGACAATGGACCAATCGGCTGGGACTCATGCTGGGATTAGCAGGGCTATTTGGCGCGCTGGCGGGCGTGAGTGGTGCTATGCTTAGCGTAAGTGACTCGCAGCTACCAACCGGGCCAATGGTTATTCTTAGCGCAACCGTGATCGTGATTGTTTCACTGTTATTCGGCAGCGCACAAGGGATAGTCTGGGAAGCGATCCGCAATCGGCGAAATCGACGTGAGCTACTGCCGGCAGACGGCGTACGCTCACCGTTGCCCCAGCGTGGAGGCCAGCAATGAATCCAATCCTGGTGGTTGTCTTGACCGGCATTTTTACCGCCACGTCCTGCGCACTGATCGGCACATTTTTGCTGCTGCGACGCATGACCATGCTTGCCGACGCGATCAGCCATGCTATTTTGCCGGGTCTTGTTGCCGGTTACGTGTTAGCGCGCGGACCGAATGTTTGGGTTGGTGCAATCAGCGCCGCGGCGACAGGTGTACTGACGGTTGTGCTGGTGGAGCTGCTACTGAAAAGTGGTCGCGTCAAGCAAGATGCCGCGATCGGCCTTGTGTTTCCAGCATTATTTGCACTGGGTACATTTCTCGTCTCGAAGTATTTCGCCGACGTTCACCTGGATGCCGATGCAATCTTGTATGGCGAGATCGCCTTCGCGCCGTTCGACCTGTTGGTTATCGGGAACTATAGCTACGGGCCGCAGCCGTTGTATGTGCTGGGCGGCCTCACAATTATCAACTTAGTCTTTGTGTTGCTGTTCTACAAAGAGCTTAAGCTTGTCACCTTTGATGGGGCATTTGCCGCCACCATTGGATTTTCGCCGGTGTTGCTGCACTACGCCCTGATGACGATGGTGTCATTGACAACAGTTGGAGCGTTTACAGCGGTCGGCGCAATTCTTGTTGTCGCGTTTTTGATTGTACCGGCTGCGACGGCGTATTTGCTGACAGATCGGCTGCCACTGATGATTGGGCTGGCGGTTGTTGTCGGCATCGTTGCGGCAGTTGGCGGATACGCGCTGGCAATTACGCTGGATGCGTCGATCGCAGGCGCAATGGCTACCGTAGCTGGTCTATGTTTCGCGCTGGCAGCATTGTTCGCACCGCAGCATGGTGTATTAGCAAAAGCTGTCCGACGCGCACGGCAAAAACGGCAGTTTGCAGCAGAGATGTTAGTTGTTCATCTCGCCAATCATGAAGGAACGCCGGAGCAAAGCCAGGAAAGCTCACTGGCTCATCTGCAAGCCGAGCTACGTTGGAGTGCGCAGTTCGCCGCTGAAGTCGTGCGGCGTGCCGTACAGCTGGGATTGGTGCAGCACGAAAATAATGACCTTGCGCTAACCGGTGATGGACGCCAACTAGCTCAACGGGTGACAACACGATAGGAACAAGAAGATGTTCAGGAACGCAGTGCCGCTGCCAGACGCGCAACGCCTTGCTCAAGCTGCTCCGTCGCGGTAAGACACGAAATCATGAGATGAGCGCCGCGTTCGTAGCCAAAAAAGTAGCCTGGATGCACCAGCACGCCATGATTCAAGCAATGCAGCACGAGCGCTTCCTCGTCATCCCAGCCGCGTACTTCAGGAAACAGGTAATAGCCGCCGTCCGGTGGTTGAATATGGATTGCTGGATGACCGCTGAGCTGCTCCAATACAAGGTCGATGTTGTGCTGCACATGCGCTCCCATTTGTTCCACAAAAGGCATCCCGTGCGCGAACAAATCCGGCAGCATGTATTGCGTTAAGCTGTTGCTGCCAAGGAACGTGTCGTTCAGCAGCTCAAGCCGATCAGCAAACGGACGAGCCGTTTCATTAAGTGCAATCCAGCCTAGCTTAAGATCCGGCAGGGCGAACAGCTTGGAAATACCGTTCAGGTGAAACACCGGCAGCTCAGGATGCAGCGCGCCCAGAGGTGGGGTTCCAGGCAAGCGGTAACAAAACTCGGCGAAGACTTCATCGCAGATAAGAGGCAGGCCAAGCGTCGTTAGTGCCGGCAGCGCATCGGCAACAATCGCTCCTGTGGGATTATGCGGCGAAACAATCAGCACCGCGCGAGTACGATTGTTGACCTGTGCGTGTAAGCTTGCCGGATCAATCCGCCAACCACGGGCTTCATCAAGCGCATACGGCCGCAGCTCAATATGATGCATCTCGGCTAGAAACTCAAACAGGGGATACGTCACAACTGGCGCCAATACGTTATCGCCCGGATCGGTAAGCAACGCAAACAGCAGCGAATACGCCTCGCTCGTGCTGGCAGTAATGAATACGTCGTCTTGTTGCAGCTTCAAGGCAGGCTGTCGCCGCGCGTAATAATCACGGATCGTCGCGCGTGCCGCAGCCTGGCCACGCGGCTGCGGATCGTAGCGACGCTGCGACCAATATTGAGACGCTGCAGTTTCCAGAACATGCGCTGGAAAGAGCAAACCTTGATGTGTAGGATTACTGCTTGTCAGGTCGATATACTGGCCTTGAAGTGCAATCC
>JASKZZ010000151.1 GCA_030147335.1 Herpetosiphonaceae bacterium
TGGTAATGGTGCGCCAACAGGTACGCTATCGTTTGTTGCTGGTAGCGCCGTTGATAACCATGCTGCTGTTCGGTGTTTCACGATGGGCCAATAATGCGGTTGCGGCCAGTGTTGTTGCTGCAAGTAATGCCCAAGGTGATGCAGCCATGCCGGCGTATATCTATCCGCTGTTCAACATTTTGTTATGGGGTCTTGGTCCATTATTGATGCAGATCGGAGTTGTGGGCTGGGGCGTGGCGTGTGCGTCAGGGATATTTGGAGATCGCCGAGTTGGTCTTGACCGACGCTGGGTTCCATTGTTATGGAGTACGTTTGCGGCGTTTGCGGTCGCTGGAAAAGGCCCCTATTATAGTCTCGTTACGTTGACGCCGTTTGTGCCGATGTTAAGCTTGACGGCAGCGCTGCTTCTGCAAATGTTTAGCCAGCGTCTGCGATTTGCGTTCGGACGGCGAACGGTACGTTTATTGGCGGGCACAGCGTTTACGCTGGCGTTGGCTACGTCAATTGGCTTGCTCAACATGTATCGCAAGCCCGACCAACGCATCGCGGCGAGCCGCTGGCTTGTGGCTCATCTCGACCGTGACAAGACACTCTTATCGGATGTAACGATTACCGACGCATTGCCGCTTGGGGTTGCATCGGCGTATCGCACTGCAACACTGCCAACAACAGATACCCCAGCTGTTGCACTCAAACAATACGCGCTTACGCTGTCACAAACAACACATATCGTCACAACCGCCGCACGAATGAACATAAGCACGAGCGAACTCCGTCAAGCTGATCCTTTGATGGCATGTACCTATATCGCGCTTTTTGATGGTCGGCTAGGATTTGTGGAACGCGCAGCGTTTACGGCACAACCACATATCGGCAGCTGGATAATCGATAATCGACGAGCAGATCGGCTTATCCGAGGAGCTGATCATAGTGATATTCATGTTTATGAGCGGGTTGTAACTTTGCCGCCAGAAGCCATAGAACAAGCCTTGCGTTGTTCGTTCAACATGGAGGTCGTGCCCGATCAAACGTCAGAATATGCTACGCTCAAAACTATGAGCAGCCCTGGTATGTGGAAAGGTGGCTCGGATGCAGGTACTGATCGACGTACAGATGCAACAGCTTTTACCTGGGATGGTTTTCGGCATCGTTGAAGCGCAACAGGTGCGAGTTGTCGCTCATCACGCCGTGCTTTCGACAATTCTGGACGAGGTGGCAAAGAGCTTACACGTCGAGTATAAAGGCAAGACTGCAGCTGAACGAACGGAAATCGCTGCCACGCGTCGAGCATATCGCGCGCTTGGCGATGATCCAACTCGTTATCGGGCAGCCAATGAAGCGTTGCTGCGACGTGTGTTGTCTCATGGCGCGCTGCCGCCGATCAATAGTGTCGTTGACATCAATAATATTGTCTCGCTCGAAAGTGGCTTTGCGCTCGGCTGCTACAACGTGGCTCAAATTGTTGGGCCTGTGGTGGCGCGGCCCGGCCTGTTTGGCGAGCAGTATGTGCCAATCGGTAAGCCGCCGGTCGATGCGACGAATCGGCTGGTGCTGGCTGATGACATGGGGATTTTTGGCAGTCCAACCGCCGACTCGCAGCGTACAATGGTCACGCTGGATGTTGAGCATGTGCTGTTTGTGATCTTTGCGTTTGAGTCGGCGTTGCCCGTGGTGCGGACGGCTCAGGAACGAGTTGCCGTATTACTCAAGCAGTTTTGTAGCGCTACAATCGTTGATCAGCAGATGGTGACACATGGCTAGGATACGGACTACATCTTGCTGTACATTACGTTGTTAGCAAAGGAGCTTCAATGAATGTTTTTGGTCTTGATGTTGGCGGATCGGGTATCAAGGGCGCTCCAGTAGACATAAGCACCGGTACGTTGTTGAGTGAACGCTTTCGCATTCCAACGCCGCAGCCTGCAACTCCTGCCGCGATGATTGCCGTAGCAGCCGAGGTTGTTGCTCATTTTGACTGGCACGGACCGATTGGCTGTGGGTTTCCAGCGGTGGTCAAAGGTGGCGTTGTTCATACAGCGGCAAATATCGACCAATCGTGGATCGGCTATGATTTGCAGCGAGCACTTGAGGACGCAGTCGGACAGTCGGTGCGCGCGGTCAACGATGCCGACGCGGCAGGGATGGCGGAAATACGCTGGGGCGCTGGACGGGGTGTCGAGGGCGTGGTGCTGATGGTGACGCTGGGTACCGGCATCGGGACGGCGTTGTTCGTCAAAGGCCAGCTAGTACCCAATACAGAGCTGGGGCATATCGAGATTCGCGGCAAGGAAGCTGAAAATCGTGCCGCTGCTCGCGTTCGTGAGCAAAAAGATTTGTCGTGGAAAGAATATGCGAGCCGCGTTGACGAATACCTTGATACCATGGAGCGCTTGTTCTGGCCCGACCTGATTATTATTGGCGGCGGAATCAGCAAGGATGCCGACAAGTTTTTTCCCAAGTTGTCATCGCGGGGAAAAGTTGTTCCAGCGCAGATGCTCAACAATGCCGGAATTGCGGGCGCGGCGTTAGCAGCGGTTCCAGAACAGGCCGTGCCGCCTGAATTACCAGCGGCAACATAAAGCTTTTATCTAGCGCAGTCTCAGCTATGACGTTACCCGCAGCCGCATGTCAAGCGCACGAGCGACGGGCTTCATTCCAAGCGTCGGCAGGAGTGTCGCGAGTGTGCTTGTTTCCGGTTCCAACGCAACGCGAAAGGCAGTTGATGCGACCTCGCCAAATGAATCGCGCGCCGCAAAGAAAAAGAGTGCACGCACCACTTCAATACCTACGCCAGTTCGTAAACCAACAAACATCGGACGAATTCGATTGGGATCGGAGCCGGATGCAGGGCGAGCTGCGTAGTGCATGAATGCCGCCGGCCCTTGCTCATCACTCAGTGTTAGCGCGCGTGCATCGCCATACGTCAACAGCGATGGCAAGCGTCGGTCCCAGGCTGGCTCCGGTTCGTTGGCTGCGGCTGCGTACCAGGGAGTGATCGCTTGCACAAGCGCAGGTGTGATTGTCCAATTTTGTGGCAGATCATTCTCGTTGAGTTGCAGCTCCGCCCCTGTCCCTTGAAACATGAGATAGCTGCGCATATGCTCAAATCCGGCGCGTTGATACAGTCGGATCGCGTCGTCTCGTTTTTCCCACACATCTAGTTCAAGATCACGAACGCCTGCTCGCGCCGCTTCACGTGTGGTTGTTTGCAGTAGTCGCGTGCCCAGTCCCTGACCACGATATTTGGGCGAGACGGCAAAATCGTACAACCAGCCATGCGCGCGCCGTCGACCAAGCAGCGCAAGGCCAATTGCTTTGCGTCCATCGTAGGCTACCAGGCTTAGATGCAGATCGATGCTTTGGACGCGAAAAATATCAGCCAGCTTTTCCGCCTTGGAAACCCAGCCGCCATAAGCCAAGCTGTGAAGCTCCGCGATCTGCGGTAAACTGAGTTGGAGCGCGTTCTGATACGTGATCCGCATAGCTGCTCCTTTTGCTATGGATTGAGGAATTGCTCTCTATTCTAGCAAAAATCCAACCGCAGATGGACCTCAGCTTTCGAGCAACTTGTGCGAAGCCTCTACGTCCCAGCAGCCGACCATGCGTCTGATTCTTTCTTGTTCTACACCAGCCAGCGCGCCGCCGCTAACGGTAAATTTTTGAGTGTTCCTTGCTGACTGGTACACTCCGGTAGCGAGCCGAGGAACAGCTTGCCGTAGCGCTTGGTCAGCAGTCGACGATCAAGCACCGCAACCACGCCGCGATCTTCGCGTGACCGAATCAGTCGTCCAAAGCCTTGCTTGAATTTCAAGATAGACTGCGGCACGGCATAATTCGTGAATGCATCGTCGAACAGCTCAGAGCGCGCGGCAAAAACCGGGTCGCTGGGGACGGCGAACGGCAGCTTGGTAATCACCAGTACGCTGAGCGCGTCACCGACGATGTCCACTCCTTCCCAGAACGAGCTTGTGCCAAGCAGTACCGCTCGTGGATGCTCTTTGAATCGCTGCAACAAAGACCGTCGGGAACCGTCAATGCCCTGGCCGAGCACCACAATCTCCTGGTCTTCTAGCGGCTCCTGGATTGCGCGGTAAGTTTGGCGCAGCGCTGTGTTCGATGTGAATAGCGCGAGCATCCTGCCGCCTGTGGCTTTGGCTAGCTCAACGATTGCGTCTTCCAATGCGCGTTGGTAAGTACGTTCATTCGGTTCGGGCATGTCATTCGGCAAGTACAGCAGTGTGGAGCCTTGGTAATTGAATGGCGAGTCAAGCTGCAATTCATCAACGGGCGCGGCATCGAGGCCAAGACGCTGTTTGACATAATCAAACGAGCCGTCGATTGACAGCGTAGCCGATGCAAGCACAACCGTTTCTTTAGCCGCAAACAGCTTTGATTCCAGCAGCGGTCCAACATGCAGCGGGGCGTCGTGGAGCGTTAGCCGATCGCGCTGTTTGTCGAGCGCCAACCATTGAATGCCTTCTTCATCGCCATAAATGACTTTAGCGCCGCCAATCGCGGTATCAACGGCCCAGTTCGCCAGCATGCCTAGTCGCAGCATCAGCTCGTCGTACTCATTGAGTCCGGCGTCTTCCAGCGATTTGATATGCGCTTCGAGCTTTTCCAGTCCTTTGCCGATGTCGGCCAGCGGCAGCATCACATTTTCCCAACCGCGCTGCACATCGACCCAT
>JASKZZ010000234.1 GCA_030147335.1 Herpetosiphonaceae bacterium
CAGAAATGGCTGGTCAATCAGCTTAAAACAGGCGAACGGATCGTGGTCAGCGGCAAAGTAACGGCGTTCAATGGCCGCCTGCAAATGAATAGCCCGAAATGGGAGCCGTACCGAGAGGATGCGCTGATTCATGCCGGACGACTCGTGCCGGTGCATCCGCTAACCAAGGGTATGTACGAGCGGAACGCCCGCACCATTATCAAAAAAGTGGTGGATACCGGCGTGGAGCTGGTGCCGGAATATTTGCCCGACGAAGTTCGTGAGCGTGCCAAGCTAGTACCGCTGCGAAAAGCACTGGCCCAAATCCACTTTCCTGACGATCAAAAGCAGCTTGCGCTGGCGCGTTACCGTCTCGGCTTCGACGAATTTTTGTTTATTCAGCTTGGTGTACTGCAACGCAAACAGTTGTGGCAGGGCGTGCCCGGCTACAAGTTGGAGCTTAACCAACAGGTGCATGAAGCGTTGCTGTCTAAGCTGCCGTTTAAGCTAACCGGTGCGCAGAACCGGGCGCTTGACGAGATTTTCGCCGACATTCAGCGTCCAGTGCCAATGGCGCGGTTGGTACAAGGCGATGTCGGATCGGGCAAAACAGTTGTTGCCGCCGCAGCACTGCTGCAAGCAATTGCTAACGGCTACCAGGGCGCGTTGATGGCGCCGACCGAGATTCTGGCCGAACAGCATTATCGTGGCCTTAAGAAGATACTCGGACAGGTTCAGGTGCCGCGCGACGCCAAGGACCTCGCCGAACACAGCAACGACTGGCAAAAACGGCTCGATCCTGAACAACTCAAGCGCATGCAGGACCTTAAGCGGCTGCTGGGCATGACCGACGAAGAAGACATGGGTGGTGCTGGTGTGCGCGTGGCGCTGCTGACCGGTTCGCTCAAAACTAAAGAGCGCAAACGCGTGCTTGAAAGCATTGCCAAGGGCGAGGTCGACCTGGTGATTGGCACGCACGCGCTGATTCAGGAAGGCGTGCATTACAACAGCCTGGGTTTGGTGGTGATTGACGAGCAGCATCGCTTTGGCGTGGAGCAGCGCGAACGACTCAAGGGCAAGGGACACCATCCGCACCTGTTGGTGATGACGGCCACGCCGATTCCACGCACGCTGGCGCTTTCAATCTACGGCGATCTAGACGCGTCGGTGATTGACGAACGGCCTCCCGGTCGACAGCCAATTAAAACGCGCTGGATCAAGCAAGCCGAGGTGGCAAAGGCGCACAAGCATATTCGCAAAGAAATCGCGGCGGGACGACAAGCCTTTGTGATTTGTCCGTTGGTCGAAGAAAGCGACAAGCTTGAGCTGGCGTCAGCTGTTGAAACCCAGGAATATTTGCAGCACGAAGTGTTTCCCGATCTGCATATTGGCCTGGTGCATGGCCGTATGACGCAGGGTGAAAAAGATGCCGTGATGAGCGCGTTTCGTGACCGTGAATTCGATATTCTGGTTGCGACTGCGGTTGTGGAAGTCGGCATCGACATTCCAAACGCGACCACAATTTTGATTCTGGGCGCGGAGCGATTTGGTTTAGCGCAGCTACATCAATTTCGTGGCCGGGTTGGACGCGGCGAACATCAATCATTCTGTATCGTCGTTTCAGACGTTGATAACGAGGTTACTGAGCAGCGTTTGCGCGCGCTGGAGGAAAGCGAAGATGGTTTTGTGCTGGCGGACGTTGATCTCAAGCTGCGTGGTCCAGGCGAGTTCTTCGGCAGGCGACAAAGTGGAACACCCGATCTGAAAATGGCCCAGCTCGGTGATACAAGATTACTGCATGCGGCGCGGGTAGAGGCGGAACGAATCTTGCAGACGGACAAATACCTCGATCGTTCTGAGCATAGCTTGCTCAAGCAAAAGGTCGAACTATTCTGGTCCAACGCAGGAGCTGCAAGCTAAGTGTCAGCCGTTGGTCCTTCCACGTCGAGCTGCACGCAATTCATTCGATCTGCTCGCTATAACATAACATTATCGACGTTCTAACATGCTATGCTGTTACGTCCGAGAAAGGACCATTGAACATGCCACGCGAGCATTATGATCGCCAACTTAGGGAACTACAAGATGATTTGCTCCGGCTCGCCAGTCATGTTGAGTCGGTGGTTGGTCGGGCGGTAGAAGCACTCAAAGAACAGGATGTGGACGAGGCCCGTCGCATCATCGCCGACGACGACGCCATTGATCGCGCACAATATGCAATTGAAGACAAAGCATTGCACCTGATCGCTCGCCAGGCCCCAATTGCCGCCGATCTGCGATTGATCAGCGCCGTCATTTCAATAGCGAGCGAGCTGGAGCGCATGGGCGATTACGCCGAAGGGATTGCCGAAATTGTAATTCGTGGCGCGAGCGAGCCATTGTTGAAGCCGCTCGTTGATATTCCACGCATGGCGGGGATTGCCCAACGCATGCTACGCGAATCGCTGGATGCGTTTGTGCATCGAGATGCGGAAGCTGCACGAAGGGTCGGCACGACCGACGACGAGGTCGACCAGCTGACGACGCATATCCAAAACGAACTGCTCAAGCTAATGGTTGCAAATCCGGCTAACAGCGAGCGTGCCCTACATTTGATGTTTGTTGCGCATAACCTGGAACGGGTGGCGGATCGCGCCACCAACATTGCGGAGCGTTTGATCTTTTTGGTCACAGGTCAAGTGGTGGACCTGAACGATTAACCGATGCTCGATGTGGGATACCTGCGGCACAATGAGGTGCCTGCCGCCCCAACGCTTGTATCCTACATCCTGCATCTAGCATCGGTGAGCTTATGAATCGTCAATTTTTTCAAGACCAACTCAACCGCCTGATGTCGGATACCCTGTCGCTCGGCAGCCGGGTCGAGGAAGCGGTCGCACAAGCGATGCAGGCTGTTCTCACCAATGATATTACGCAAATGCAGCGCGTGATCAGTGACGACCGCGAGGTTAACGCGGTTGTTCAATCGCTGCATGACCGTTGTCTTACGTTGATTGCGCGGCAACAGCCGATGGCAGGAGACCTGCGTGAAATCAGCGTCGTGTTGAGCTTGCTGCCGGAACTGGAACGAATGGCGGATCACGCGGCGACGTGCTGCAAAATCGGGCTGCGCATGAACAACGAGCCTGGATTTTTGCCGTTACAGGTCATGGTCGGCAGCTTTCCCAAGCTTATTACCGAGATGGGCGAACGTGTTCAGCGCCTGCTGCACAATGGACTGGATGCGCTGGGGCGTAGGGATGCTTCTTACGCGGAGCAGCTTTGCCACGATGATGATGAGATCGATCATTTGTATCGTCGCTTGTTTCGAGAAACAATCGACGTGGCTCGCACACAGCCGGAACATAGCGACGAGGCAATTCATCTGCTGACAATGGCGCATAATCTTGAGCGTATTGGCGACCGCGTTACGAATCTTGCCGAACAAGTCATCTTCTTGCTGCGCGGCGAGGTCGTTGAATTGAATACATAACATCGCCACCACAAGGTTCTGGTGATAAGTTTGGTATTATGTACTGAGTAATTCGTAACCAGAAACCGGGAAACCTATGTTAGATAAACTGCGACGAGTTCGCTTTGTAGAATTGCAGCTGCTGATAACAGCGCTGCTTTTCTTTGCGAGTGGCTACCTCCTGACGTCATTGCCGACAGCTGGGGTTGACGTGGCGCGCGATGCAGGCGGACTGCTTGGGCTGTTGTGGCCGACGAGCCTGCCTATTTTGTTGTTTGTGGTGATCAGCTTGATCCTTAGCTGGCGGCTGCCACGCGCCGACGAGCTGATCCTGCCGCTGGTAGCAGTGCTGTCCGGGCTTAGCCTGCTGCTTACCGCCCGCTTAGCGCCGAGTTTCGATCGTTTGTATGGCAGCGACTACTATGGAAACATTGCGGCGAAGCAATCGGCCTTTGTGCTGGCGGGAGTGCTGCTGCTGCTGGTTATGGCGCTCGCTCCGTTGGATCGCATTTTTATTCGTTTCCAGCGCATGTCATTCATGGACTGGCTCAAAAATCATCGCTGGGTTTGGATCATTTTAGGCTTGGCGCTTGTTGCCGTTACACTGGTTGCGGGAAAAGGCCCGGAAGGGCAGGATCAGCGGCTGTGGATCGACCTCGGACCATTCAACCTTCAGCCGTCCGAGCTACTTAAGGTCATTTTGGTAATCTTCCTCGCGTCGTATCTGGACGAGCATCGCGAAGTGATGAACGAGGTGCCGTTTCGGATTGGACGGCTGAATTTACCGCCGCTGCCCTACCTGCTGCCAATGGTAGGCATGTGGGGCCTGACCATGGCCATCATCATCATTCAGCGCGACCTGGGCGCTGCGCTGCTGCTCTTCTCGATCTTTCTGGCCATGCTCTACGTTGCTACCAACAAGGGCTGGTATGTCGTCGCTGGATTAGGCGCGTTTGCAGCTGGCGCCTTTGTCCTTAACCGTGCAATCTCGCGCGTGGCCGAGCGCGTCGAGCTATGGCTCAACCCGTGGGTTGCCGAGAATGGATTTCAGCCGGTCCAGGGCCAATACGCCGTATCGGCTGGAGGTGTGTTTGGCACCGGGCTTGGTCAAGGAATGCCCGCGATTGTGCCCGCCGCGCATACTGACTACGCATTTACCAGCATCGCGGAAGAGCTTGGCCTGGCCGGAGCAGTTGGCGTGCTGCTGATCTATGTGCTGCTGATGTACCGGGGCTATCATACAGCGCTCTCAATCAACAGCCGCTTCCGTGGCTTTGAGCAGCTGCTGGCGATTGGCTTGACCTCAATTCTTGCGGTCCAAACGTTTATTATCGTCGGCGGCAACCTTCGTGTTATTCCGCTGACCGGTATCACCCTACCATTTATTTCGTATGGCGGCTCGTCGGTCTTGATTAACTTCTTGATCGTCGGCCTGCTGCTACGTATCTCAGCGAACTCAGCACGACAGTAGCTTGTTGAATCCATGTGTACGTTGACTGGCACATAAGGAAGGGGAGATCACAGGTGTTGATCTCCCCTTCCTTATGTATAGTATTCGTGACAGCTAGGCTTTGTGGAGCGCTTCAGCTTTGTGCGCGGCGCGCTTGCCTTCGTCGGTTTCAACGATATAGCGCGGATCATCCTTTGACGCTTTGTAGTCGAAATCTTCAATGTTGCCGTCGCTGGTCGCCACCCGAATAATCTTGCCCTCGGCCTTGCCGCCATGACTGTTCCACGTTACACGGTCCCCAACCTTAAGTTCTTGATCCGCCATTGCTGATTCTCCTGTACTTCACCTAGCAAGGCTGCAAACAACGTGCCGAAAGGTTTCGCCTCGTCAAGATGTTTCATCACTAAAAATGCGGTAGTTGATGAATGGAAACGGATTATCCCGCTCGGCAATGTCTTGCAAATATAGCTTGACTTCGATATCGTCGGTGTCGTTGTGGATGAAGGTAAGCAAGCGTTCAAGCCGCGCGATATGTTCGTCAAACCGCCGCTGTGCATATTCTTGCGCCATGCCCGTCGCGATGAGCGTTGGCCAATCGCTGCTTTGTGCCAGCAGCAGCTCACGCGCGGCTTGACCAAGCAGACGCTCGCGCAGGCCCTCGGTAGTTGGATTAGCTTGTACAGCATGTTGTAAGCTTGCCGCAGCCGATGCAACACGAGACCGCAGCGCATGGCTAATCGGCGTGTCGAATAAGGGATGCTCTGCTACAGCCACATGTTCCTGCTCTGGAAGACCGCTGCGCAGACTATTAAGCGTGACCAATTGCAGATCGTCGCTTGTTAGCAGTCGTGAAAGAACATTTTGCAGCCAACGCACGCCTTCAAACCACCAGTGGCCGAACAGCTCAACATCAAATGCAATAATCACCGACGGCGTCGAATTGGGCATGATATGCGCTTGCCATGCTAAACGTTCGCGGATGACATGAACAAAATGGTCGGCGTGTTCTTCAACCCGGTTAAACCCAAGATATGGATCATACACGTCTTTGGCATCTTGCGGCACATCTATGCCAGTAATGCGCCAGTAAGCGATTCCCGACTGAGGATGATGGCGGTAAAACTCGCGGTAAACGCCGTCACCAGGATAGCCGAACCCTGGCGCTATAACATGCTGAAGCAACGTGGCGTCGGGATGCACAACTGGCAGTCCTGCCACAGGCTCACAGCTTGTCACTTCATGGGGCAGGCCAACTGCGTAGCTGAAGCCCAACTCTTGAGCGACTGACATTAGGTCACCATGTAAACCGCCTCCCGGCAGCCACAGCCCATACGGACGTTGCCCAAAATGACGCAGCACCGTCATCGCGCCGACCTCAAGCTGTGCGCGCAACTCAACTGACGTCAGCTGTGGTAGATATGCATATGTTGCCGGCGCCAGCAAAACCTCGGCTGTTTTACGCAGCAGACCACGTGTAGCCGCCACAAGATTACGGCCAAAGCGGTCTACAAAGTTGTGCTCGATATGGTCAAGCCAGTCGATGTAAAATCGCGCGAGATACATGCCGTGTCCATAATCCTGCGCCTCGAAGCGAGCAAGATCGCTGTGAACGCGTCCACGCCATTCACTTAACCACATCATTAAGTGCTTGTTGACCAGTGGATCGGCAAGCTGTTCAAGCAGTATCGGACTGATTGCGACAGTCAGCGGCAAGACATGGCCAGCACTTCGCAAATCGTAAAGCATAGCCAGCAGCGGGACATAGCTTTCAGCAATAACACTGTGCAGCGACTCTTCGCCGTGCGGCCAGCGGCCAGCCAGCCGAACGTACGGAAAGTGGGCATTCAACACAACGGCGACATTGCCTTGTTTCATTTATTTCTAAAATACCTAGCCTGCAACAGCGATAAAGAAAGCAACGATGCCACAAAGTGTTATCGCGCTCAACACAACATCGATCCATCCTAAAATAACACCGGCCTGCGCCATGCCGTCTCCACTCAGCTGTCCACCCGAGGCGCTGATCTCCCGACGCGCGTTGCGGCCAAGCACAATCGCCGGAATGCCAACAACTACCGATAGCGGCGACAAAAACACGAAGCAGAACAACAGCGCATATAACACCAATGAACCAATGCCCAACAGCATCGCAATCAATGCCGTATTGCTTTGCTGTGGCTGCGTCGCCGCGTAAGGAGGCGTGTACGATGGAACATTAGACTGTGGCGGCATCGTGTATGATGGGACATAAGGCGCTTGAGCAGGCAGCGTGCTTGGTCGCTCGCCAAAGGCTGTATCTGAAGTGGACAGATTGGATGGCGCTGCAGCCGCCGGTATATCATAGACTTTCGCGCCACTTTCCGGTTCCGATGATAAGCTGGCTGGCTCTGTATTGTGTAATGGTGTTGTACCTTGGCCAAGATTTACAGTAGGCCCAGTGCTTGCAGCAGATTTGAGTGAACTACCACAACGGTAGCAAAAAGCTGCCGCCGCTTCGTTATCCGCGCCGCAGACAGGACAATTCATGACAAATTCCTTTCCAGTGTTCTAGCGAATTATCATAGCAGACAGGACAACATCCCGTCCAGAATGTTGGCAAACGGATTGCTGAATGAAACCGTCAAGGAGGACATCCGATGAAATTCACACTTATCTTTGGCGCTCCCGTTTTGAATAACGACTCGCAGCTGGGCAAGCTCAAGCGTATCGTTGTCAACAATGGTATTGCAAATCAAGTAACGATTGACCCAGGCTTGCTTAGCCATGAGCGCGTTGTGCCAATTAACGTTTTTATTGCCGGCTCCGACGACACGCTTCGCCTGAACATTTCCGATGACGACTGGAAAGCTTACCCAGCGTTCATCATGGATCAACCACTTGACGATCCTACCCAGACTGGCCCGGACCTGAATGTGTTGGGAACCAATCCAACATATAACAACCAAGCGCGTGATACGGAACATCCTTTGAGTACGGGTACACATACTGAACGAACAACTGTGGATCAAATGTCGATTGTTCTAACCGCGGCAACTACAGTTGTGAACGAAAATGCCAGTGGCCAAACTCAGAAGCTGCATGGTTTAGTGATCGATACGGGTCGTCCGCAAATGCTGCTGCTGGAAGGCGGTGATAGCGTTCCATTTGATGCTGTAACGATGCTGGACGAGGAGCGGATCCATGTAGGCGGCAAGCATCAGCAGCCTGTTCTTGACGCAGATCGAGGCTATGAGGGTACCACACTTCACGATCCGGCTGGCGACCAACGCCGATAAAGCTTCAGTTCTTGCCTTTTGCACCCAAACATGGGAGCATGG
>JASKZZ010000253.1 GCA_030147335.1 Herpetosiphonaceae bacterium
ATCACCACCTCCACGAATGCTATCGTTCTACCAATTCCAATGGTTGTGAACTACCATCCCGTGCTAATTATGTCGAGGTATAGCTATGCTCGCTTGGTGCATTCGTTTCATTATTCTCCGCCTGGTTCACCTGTTCTATCCCCACATTGAAGTGCAAGGCCGCGCCCAACTCCCAACATCCGGACCGGTTCTATTTGTACTGAATCA
The DNA here is from genome assembly GCA_030147335.1 of Herpetosiphonaceae bacterium. Classification (GTDB taxonomy): domain Bacteria; phylum Chloroflexota; class Chloroflexia; order Chloroflexales; family Kallotenuaceae; genus LB3-1. The sequence goes on from JASKZZ010000253.1 coordinate 208, forward strand.
TCCGAATGGGCTGCTCGACCCACTACTACTGATGGCAAGTTTAGATCGAAGGGTTGCATTTTTGGCAAAAAGCACCTTCTTCGCCAATCCTGTGGGCCGATTATGCATGAACGCGTTCGGCGCGCTGCCGGTTTTTCGACAGCAAGACAAAAAACATACAGGTGGAGCGTCTCGTGATGCAACTGACCGCAATGAAGCAACCTTCGCTCGTTGCCGCGCACTTTTACAACAAGGTACGGCACTGGCACTGTTTCCTGAAGGCACAACGCATTCAGGTTCAACACTGCTTCCGCTGCGTACCGGAGCTGCCCGTATTGCATTGAGTGCGGAGGCGGAGAACGAATGGCAACTTGGCCTTCAGGTCGTGCCGGTCGGACTGTGGTATCAGCATAAAACCTTGTTTCGCTCACCGGCGCTGTTGATGATTGGGCAACCGTTTACGCTTGCAGCATACTCAGCACAATACACTGACGCTCCGCGTGATGCAGTTCATGACCTAACCGAACAAATCGACGCCAGTCTCGATACGGTAGTGCTTCAAGCCGAACATGCGGAGCTGCTGATGGGTATGCCGGTGATTGCAGCTTGGACCGCGCCAGATGGTCCACCGCCAACACTTGCGCAACGACATGCTCGTGCGGCTACGTTGCTCAACGCCTACCAACGGCTCGTCCAATCGGACCCAGAACGAATGCGCCAGCTGACACAACAAGCGCGTCGTTTTGCGCGTACACTTCGCACACTCGGTATCACTGATCCATGGGCACTCGAACTTTCCCGCGCCTACAAATGGAGGTTGACGATGCTCATGATCGGATTGATGCTAACCTTCCCCGTAGCAATCCTTGGATTTGCTTTGAGCTATGGACCGTACCGTTTGGCCGGAGTTATTACGCCGCCACTCGTTGGTCGGCACGATACATTGTTGGGCACGGGCAAGCTGATCAGTGGCTCGGCGCTTGTCCTACTCGGATGGGTAATTGCTGCAATTGCGGCTGGTTGGATATTTGGAACATTCGCCGGCTTCGTAGTGCTTGCAGTCGCGCCTGTGCTGGCGTACTGCGCGTTACGTTGGGGCGAAGGCTGGCGCGCATTCCGCGAGGCATTGACCTATGCCTGGGTCAGAAAGCAACATCGCACGCTGACACAGGCTATCATTGAACGACGACAGCAGCTGGCAGCCGAAGTGATTGCCGCGATGAATGACGCTGCCCGGATCGACAACGTAGAACAATCCACGACTCTTCAAAGCTAGACTGTCAGCTGTTCAGCTATGCCGATTGCGGCCACGGCAACAAAGATTAAGGTAACCCCCAGCCACTGTCGTGTTGATACTCGTTCGCCCAGGACTGCAAACGCCAGCACAACTGTAATCGGACTGAACAACGACCCGAGTACAGCAACAACACCAGGCACATCGCTGCGAATGCCGATGTTATATGCTGCATTCGCAAATGTATCGATGAGGCCGATCGCAGTAATCATCGGCCACACATGTAGTGGTGGCGGCGCAATCGACTGACGTAAAGGCGCCGCCAACAGTGGCAGCAGCGCCAAGCTCGCTACTCGACTCTCGAAAACCGGCAGCCAAGGTCCGACAGTCGGCACGACATATTTCAAGCCCCAGAACGTAACACCAAATACAACAGCTGCCCCCAGCGCTTCGGGCACACCACGCAGCGCACGCACATCTACGCTTCCTTCGCCAGAATCCGCCGGCATTGATGCCAACACAACACCAATCACTGTTAGCGCCAACCCGCCAATCTTCCAGATTGAGATCGTGTCTCCTGTGACGAGTGAAAGCAGCAGTGTTACAGCCGCAAACGACGAGCTAATCGGCGAAACAATCGCCATTCGCCCAACCGACAGCGCTTGGTACAGCAGCAGCGACCCAAGCGTGTTAGTACAGCCCAGCAGGCCACCCAACGCAAGAATTGGTAGAGATACCGTTGGTGGAGGATCGCGCCATAGTAAAAACAGCAGTGCCGCGAAGCTAATCAGGTGCGCGTACAGCAATGCCCGATACGGCGTTAATCGTTCGCTAACATCACGCGCCAGAAAGTCGGCGGTGCCCCAGCCGAGCGCCGCCACAAAACCCCAAACAATCCCCATGCTGCTCCAATCTGCCTATATTGTTACCCGTGTAGCACGCTTACTCGTTCCACTGCGATTCGTTGGCGCTGGAGTCGGTCGTGTTTTTTGCTCAAGATAGCTGCTGTAGCCACCGTCGAACAAGGACAAATCCCCGTTCTCAACTTCAACAATGCGGTCGACGACCCGATCGAGGAAATAGCGGTCGTGCGAGATCACAATGATTGTACCGGAATATGACGCCAGCGCACCTTCCAGCACCTCCGCTGAGGCAATATCAAGGTGATTGGTCGGCTCATCCAGTATCAAACAGTTCGCGCCGCTCAACATCAGCCGTGCAAGCTGAAGCCGTGAGCGCTCGCCACCACTGAGCGAACCGACGCGCTGGTTGACCATGCGATACGGAAACAAAAACTGGCCAAGAAACGCAGTTGCCTGTTCCTCGTACATTGGCTTGGCTGACCGAATCGTTTCAAGCAGTGTCGCCTGCATGTCCAGCGTTTCGTGACCCTGCGCGTAGTAACCCAGGTTAATGCTGGGACCGCGCCAAACTTCACCATATGTTGGCGCAAGTTGGCCAGTCAGCAGTCGGCCAAGCACTGTTTTGCCAGCGCCGTTTTGGCCCACGATCCCAACACGCTCACCACTCCAGATTGTATGTTTGAGACCAAGCAGCAGTAAATTATCACCAAAGGCCATGCCCACATCACGCAGGTCAAGCGCCTTTTGGCCGCCGCGCTGTGTTGGCTTTAGCTGCAAGCCCATCTGCTTACGCTCCAACACAGGACGATCAACCTTGTCCATGCGGTCGATCTGCCGCTGCTTGTTTCGGGCCTGCTTGATATGCCGCTCGTCCACCACGATGCTGGCCCACAGCTTGAAGCGCGCGATTGCCGCCTCCAACCGTGCGATCTCTTTTTGCTGCGCCACAAACAGCTCTTGTTGACGCAATAGCGCGATTTCTTTAGCGACAGCATAGGCCGAATAGTTACCTTCCCACACATGCAGCCGCAAATCTTCCAGCTCAACAATCGTTGTTACCGTTTCGTCAAGTAGATAACGATCATGGGAAACAATGATCACAGCACCGTCAAAGTTGCGAATTAATGCTTCCAGCTGCGCTTTATGATGCAGATCGAGGTGGGTGTCGGGTTCGTCAAGCAGCAACAGATCAGGATTTTGCAGCAAACAGCCG
>JASKZZ010000269.1 GCA_030147335.1 Herpetosiphonaceae bacterium
CATGCGGCGATGAGTAACGGCGACGCTAACGGCAGCACCAAAACGCACGAAGCTTCTCCAGTGTCGTCAAGCGCTCCGCTAAACATTGTGCGGCCACGTCAGCGCATTACCATCGCCAAAAAGGCGGAGCCGCAGCCAACCGATGCGCCGGCACCAGTTGGACCGCAATACACTTTACACATTCGGCTGCCGCGCACTACAGACTATGTCACCGATTTGCGCTCGATGCAGGAAGTAGCGCGGCATCTGGAAAAACACCGGGGCGACCACAAGGTTTTGCTTTACTTGCCAAAGGACGATGTGCTGGTTGTGCTTGAGCCGATGGAGCGCATCAATCCGGCTCAGGAGCTGCTTGCACAACTTACCGGACTGCTGGGCGAAGGCAGTGTACAGGTTGAGCATGTAGTGTAAGGCCGAGAGTGGAAGCAAAGAACGAAACAACGACCTTCAGGTTGTCCTGAAGGTCGTTGTTTTTATTGTGCCGGAGTATTTATGCCGGATTATGATTGTGCTAGTGCAACAGCTTACGCATACCATAGACATCTTCATGCACCCAATGCGTTTGACCGAGGTGATCAACATAGGACCACACATCAACCCGCTGTGTAAAAATTTCAAAGCCGACGCGCTCATACAATCGTCGCGCACTGGTATTTTTCTTCTCGACTGCAAGATGAATTTGGCGAAATCCATGAACTCGCGCCGCTGCTTCACCAACTTTGATCAACTGCGAGCCAATGCCAAAGCTTTGGAACGGCTCCATCACGCGCAGCGCATATAAGTACGCATACTCGTGCGATGCTACATCGATCACAACTTGGCCGACCGGAAACCCCCGCAGATCCGCGACGAACATCAACCGCAACCCTGCCTGATGATCATTGAAGGTACGACGATTTACATCTCGCCAATGAGCTAGCGAACCTAGCCATTCCAGCTTGGATACATCTTCCGCTCGTACAGCGCGAATTTCGAGATGCATGTCCACATCAAATGTATGGTGGACGGAATCGGCATACGCTTTTCCACGAGGCGAGCGAAGGGTCATACTACGTTCCTTACAATCTGTGACATAGCTTAAGCATAATGAATTACCGTTAACCATCAAGTGCCGCGCTGCTGGATAGCTTCGCGCAGTTCGGCCTACCCCGCGCATGACGATTAGCACAAACAACACCAGCGACGCGTACCATTATGACAAAAAAGCAATCTCGCTCGTGATTGCCTCGCTCATCTACATCATGTCATTTGAGAATATTGTTCTGCGAGGAATGTTTGGGCAGCACTGCAACCTGAACGCAGACAAGTAGACCAGAACCGGCCCACTTGCCTACATTCTCGCTCGCTCGGGTTCATATCTACCAGCTAGCTTACATTACCTAGCAGCAGTTACAATCGTGTGAGCTGGCGACAAACCATTTCCACACGGTGCATCAGCATATGTTGCGATTTTGGCCTTACTGAAAATTGATAATTCTGAGAAAATTGTCGGCCTGTAACGAGGCACCACCCACCAACGCGCCATCAATGTCGGGCTGTGCCATCAACGTATCAACATTGTCGGGCTTGACCGAGCCGCCATACAAAATGCGAACAGCATCGGCGGTTACCTGGCCGTAATGGCTGGCCAACGCGCCGCGAATTGCTGCGTGCATTGCCTGAGCATCGGCGGGAGTTGCAGTAAGACCAGTGCCAATTGCCCACACCGGCTCGTATGCGATCACAACGTCACGGACCTGTTCCGCGGCCAGACTACCCAGGCCAGCGCGCAGCTGACCAAGTGTGATCGTTTCGGCCTCACCTGCATCGCGCTGCGGCTTGGTCTCACCAATACAAAGCACCGGAGTCAAACCATGCTCCATCGCCGAAATCACCTTTTGACTGATCAGATCGTCATTTTCACCAAAAATCTGACGACGCTCGCTGTGACCTAGGATGACATACGTGCAGCCCACGTCTTGCAGCATCACCGGAGAAACGTCGCCTGTAAACGCTCCCTGATCCGCGGGATACATATTTTGGCCCCCCAGTGCAATCGGGCCATCCTCCAACAACGGCGCGAGCGGGTAGAGCGTGGTAAACGGTGGACAAATCAGCACTTGTCGGCCATCCGCATAGCTCGCCTCGACGCCTTTCAACAAGGCTTCCACAAGCTCAACCGCTTCGCCAACCGTTTTGTACATTTTCCAATTACCGGCAATCAGTGGTGTTCTCATGCATGCACTCCTTGCGCCGAAAGCGCCATTATAGCGCAGGGCGATGGTGGTACAGAATTAACCAACGAGATTATAAGTTGCACGGCGGCATCGAGAATGCGATGATTTGCTGTGGATTGCCAGGAACAACAGGTTGCCGTCCATTTGCCTGATACAGTTATGGAACCTCCTGTAGTTGTTTTTGATAGGAGTCGCTATGTCAGTAACCTCAATCAACGAGCTTGCCACAAGCATCGGCACAACACCAGAGCGATTACGGAGCGTTGTTCAGCAAACGCTTAAACAACTTCCTCGCAGTCGCTACTACGTTTTCCGTATTACCAGTGATCGTCCGGCAAGTCCATCTGCTCGTGAGCAACCGCGAACTGTGGCAGCTTTCCCTTCACCTGATGACGCACTTGCCTTTGCGCAGCGCAACGGGTACGGTTCAAATGCACAGCTGCGCCCGGTAGCAGCGGCCGACCTTATGCTACAGATGCTGACCGATTCCTCAATCGGCTCGATCCTCTTTTTACAAACAGCAGCGGGTAGTAGTCGGGGCTTTGGGCCAGGGCTTAAGCTGACGCGTGACAAGCTTATTGCAGAGATCCGACATGAAAATCCAACAGCGGAGGAAAATGAAGAAAAACACATGGAAGATATAAACGTGCCGCTGCCAACAGGTGACGAGTTAACCGCAGCAAATTATGATGCGCTTCAATTTGGTGTTAACTTCACACGACGTGCTGAATTTCGTGTAGCCTTAGCGCAAGCCGTGGATCAGGTCGTTGAACAATATCAGCCACCTGAAGGCAGCGTTGATCGGGGACCACGCTCAATCTTTGCAACATCAGCCGTGGAAGAATGGCTGCGTCAACATGGCTTTCCACACGCATTTCAGCGCCGCTGGATTGATGTTGCCGACGATGATCGATGGAGCAACGCGCTCGAGCTGTGTGAGATCGATTGCGGGACCGAAAATCATTTGCTGGTACAGCTTCTAATTCATCAGGACGACACGGGGCGTCAATTTATTAAGCAGGTAAATGTCACAGCCTAGGTTCATGCTGTGTTGATGGCCTTTGTTCCAAATATCACGATGATGCACAATTGTCGACGGTGTGTTATCATGCCTAGCATCATTTCTGCTCATACACTGGCGTATCCGCGGGAAAGGGCTGCGTCGTGACTA
>JASKZZ010000280.1 GCA_030147335.1 Herpetosiphonaceae bacterium
TTCAAACGCACAACCTTAACAGCGGGTCGAAAGGATCAACGACCTGCTCAGGGAAAATACCTATGTAGATAGTTGGAGAACAGGGACACTAAGCGCCTGGGCTGGGGGCACCAAACGGGCAAGACCTGCTGACCAAACAAATCAGCTAAATGGATGTGGTCAGTGACACACATCAGACACGATGAAGCAACCCTGACGAACCATGCAGGGTTTCCACGATGCTTGATATGGTCGGCCGAAGCACTAAACGACGTAGCGGGAGACTTCGTCGAACGTCACAACAACATGATGGTTTATCGGAATAATGCGGTGAATGACCCGGAAGGGAGGAAGGTGGTGCGTGTCCAGGCCAGTGATACTATCCTAATCCGGCAAGCGGTGCCAGATCAAGGGACAAAAGCCCTCAGTTTAGGCAAACAGACTCGACGTCGCCAGTTTAGCCAAGCAAATCCGCTCTTCCCCAGTAGTACAATGTTGCCTGGGTCCGATTCTCAACGTCCAGCTTTTCATACACGCTGGTTAACATATTTCGGACCGTCTTTTCTTGAAGCATAAGATGCTCGGCAATTTGTTTGTTGCACCAACCACGAGCGAGCGCCTGGAGCAGGCTACGTTCCGGTAATGATAAAGACGTACTGCGCGGTGGGATATGACGGTAGCGTTCACCTTGTGCTGCACGTACCAGTGCCGTCGGCAACTCTTCTTCAAGGTTAGCGTTGGCTAAAAGGATGGTCGGCGTGAGGTCCCATACGTCCTCCAAATATTCCGAGCATACATTCCAGGTAACAACAATCAATCGTTGCGTGGTTTGATCCAACCGTTGCATCGTGCGCAGGGCTGAGCCATACGGCAGATCGAGCAAGACCGTTATGTTTGCGGATGGTTCGGCAATAAACCCGTAATCTTCACACAGTTCATGTACCGCCTTTTCCATGATCGGAATCCCGCAGATCAACGTGTATGTCACAGGTGCTGGAGTGATTGTGAATGGCTGGTCAAGGCATAGCTGAGTCATCGACGGCATCTTTCTGCTACATCTGATAAACGGGTGTACCGCCGGGAACGTGTGCGTCGATTTAAGGCCTAGAATGAAGGAGCCAACCGCCAGTTCGGTGTGTAGGCTAGCACGTGGCATCGGGGATCGTCACCCTCATCGTCCTTAGCTCGGTCTTCCTATCAAGCTTGCCAAACAACGTTACAGTTCCCGTGTAGTGCATATTTGGAGCATCAACGATAACCAGCCTTGTACCCCTTGAGGCAACCTCACAGCTGTGGTTGGAAAGCGTGCGTGTAATAAAACTGGAGATGGTAGTGGTACCACATGTGAGTGTGTACGACGTTTGGACGGTCTTTTTGGACAGCAATGTATCGCGCGCTGTATGGATGTCGATCATATACGGTGTATGTTCCTACTTTCGCAGAAACACGGCTGGTCCTGCCTTTTTTCCTATAACTCTTGTGCCTATTTGGTCAGGCTGAGGAGGTACCAAAAGACTACGGCTCAACTCTACCAGTTGACGCTCACGCTGTCAGTAGGTACGGTCCTATGTGATAGGTAGGGATTTCCCTATCAACGGAGTAGAAACTTCCCTATGTTAATTCCGACGAGCGTAGTGTACAGTAGTGGAATGCATAGGTGAGCATAGCCGTTCTGGTTTAGGATGTATCTCTGGTTTTGCCTGGTTTTGTCACCATACAAACAGTAAGGGCCGTATCTTCGCATCATATTGCTGAGATACTGTTGCTCAAATCTTCTTTGCACACCTGCAGGTACGTGTATTCTTAATTATCGTTGAAGGAGTAGAGTAACGTGACACTACCGTATGTTGTACGGCGAGCCGTGATTGACAGCACGTTTGCAGAATGGCTAACGCAGGATCCACACGCAGCACTCGCATCGATGAGTCTCGTCTTGGACAATGAATCCCTCACAGCACTTCTGGCAGCACTGTCTAGCCACAAGCGAAGTGAGCTATGTTCTCCCTCCTTTGATACCGGAGATGAATATCCATGGTATTCACTACCAGCACAGGCTGTAGTATCGTAAGTTCCAAGACAATTGCATCCCAAGCCATGCACCACGTATCAAATTATCTTGAGAACGACTTTCTTCAGATATTACACCAGGCCGTTGCGCCAGTACTGTTCGTCGAGAACAGTGATTTGGGTACGCGAGGATCACTGCTCAACCTACCTGAGCTGTGTTGTGCTGCGGTGTACGACCGGTCAGAAGTCGCGACTGCCTTTAATACCACATGGCAGGTGTTATACACGGCGCTCCATATTTTGGATACCGTTGAGGATAACGATACAACCCAGGCACTTTGGTCCAGATGGGGAAGTGGCGCTTCTATAAACATTTCAACCGGATTACTCGCACAGGTTGGATTGACGTTAGTGGAGCTTGAACAGCGTGCCGTGCCAAGCGAGGTAGCGCACCAACTGCGCAGCGATGTATATAGCACGTTGCTGCGCATGGCTTCAGGTCAGCACGCGGATCTCACGTTTACCGAACCAGGATTAGACCATTGTTGGTCCATCGCCGAGGCGAAGAGCGGGGCATTCTTTGCACTTGGATGTCGTGCAGGCGCACGATTAGCCAATGTGCCTGCAGAACGTGTAGCACAATTCGGTCAATATGGTGCCAGTTTAGGTATGCTTATTCAAATTGGTGACGATCTTGATGCATTGTCGGTGAACAACACGTCGTCTCAGGACGTACGCATATGGCCACGTTGGACGTTGCCTGTGGCCTATGCAATGTCAGTTACCTCCGAAAAAGAAAAGGATGACTTACGTTCCTTGCTCCAGCACGCTGTGTTTGACTCGGGGGCAGCGGCGAAAGTTCGGACATGTGTCCTTGAGTGTGGTGCCGCAGTATATCTAGCAGTGGAAGCACAGCGGTATCATCAACGCGCGGTTACAGCACTCTTTGCAGCAACAGAGCCTTCACCAGCACGTGACCAACTTAATGCACTCCTCTTCCGTTGTTCACCACTTGTAAACATGTGACCGATAGACAACGGCTACATACCGTCCTAACATTTGGCTTTGCACTCCTATCCCTCCTCTTTATGGGATGGGCATGTTGGTTGCTGATAACAACGCCCTATCCGGGTGCCGTTTGGGCATGGCATACAGGTGTTGTGAGCAGTGTCGATCCGTTCACCTCTAGTGGAATGTACCTTCAGCCTGGGGATCGGATTATTAGCATCGGATCACAGCTTGTCACTCAAGCACGTCCGCTCGCCAATGGTCAGCAGGTGTTCGTTATTCAAAGGAACGGTCAACACGACGACGTTACCTTGTCATTCCTACCGCCACCATCAAGGATCCTTGTAGAACAGCTCATCCCAATTGTGGTTGCCCTTTCCTATTGGATATTAAGCATTGTTGTTGTTGTTGTTCCACGCATTCATATCCAGCAGTGGCTAGCATATGCCTTTGGCCAAACGATGTCGGTAGCACTGGTTGCGGGGGCCGTCTCTTGGCCGGGGCCATGGTGGGCAACTCAATTGTTTGGCGTAGCGTTGTGGTGGTTGGGAACGTTTGCAATTATCTTTCACCTGTATTTTCCAATACTGTGGAACCTAAAATATCGACGTCGTCTTGCAACTGTCGCTTTGATTAGACCTTATCGTGATTAATGATAAACTGAAAAACGACTATTGAGAAAGGAAACGATAATTCTTCGTTATCAAGCGATTGTCGACAATGCGACACGCGTACGGGCGCTGACGAGCCTCGATCCCGATGAGTTTGCGATGGTTCTGCCCGCGTTTGAGGCGGCCTTTCTGGAACGGATGCACACCTCCACCCTTGATGGCCTCCCGCGTCTCAATCGCCGGTACACCCCGTACATGAACTCGCCATTGCCGACCAGCGCGGACAAACTGCTCTTTATTTTAGTGCATAGCAAGCAAAACCCGACCCAAGAACTTCATGGGCACCTGTTTGGCATGGGGCAGTCCGACGTCAACACATGGCTGCAGGTGTTGCGACCGGTCTTGACCGACGCATTGCTCCGACTCGACGTGCTGCCTGCCCGCCTCGCCGCCGCGATGGAACCTAAGACACAGACGTCAGACGGTCTCCCTTTTTTTATTATGATGGGACCGAACGACCGATCCAACGACCTGTAGATACAGATGAACAGACGGAATAGTACAGCGGGAAGCAGCACGGTCACACGGTCAAGAACATTCTGCTCATCAATCAATGTCCATTGCTCCATTCGATGTCTGAGTGCCACGTATGCTGGAAAGTGGCACGATAAAGCGCTGGTCGACGACGAGCAGTATGCGTTACCAGTGGGCAGTGTGTTGTACCAAGACCGGGGGTTTCAGGGCTTTGCCGTCGCGTGCGTCCAGGTGGAGCAGCCAACGAAAAAACCACGTGGTGGGACAATGAGTGAAGCGCAAAAAGTCGAGAATCAACGCGTCGCAAGCGAGAAAATGCGAATCGAGCATACGATGTCGAGCGTAAAGCGCTGCCGGATCGTGAAGGACACGATGCGGTACTGGCAGGACCAGGTTCGGGACATCGTGATGGTCATCGCCAGCGGTTTGCACAACCTACGATTACGTCATCGTCCCTGGAATTATGGTATTCACTAATCACGATAAGGTCTAATGGCTACGGCATTGCTGTTGATAGCAAAGACGCCGCCTACGTTACCGGCGAAACATGGTCAACAAGTTTTTTCCCCACCAACAACGGCATTCAACTGACCAAGGGTGGCGGCTGGGACGCGTTTGTAACCAAAGTTTCGGATGGCGGCAATCAAGTATTGTACAGTACCTATTATGGTGGCAGCGGGGATGATTTTGGTCGGGGTATTGTGCTCGACAACAACAGCAATCCGTTGATTGTCGGCACCACGTCATCAACCGACTTGCAAGTCGTCAGTGCGGTGCAATCGTCCAATGCCGGCGGAACCGATGTGTTTGTTACCAAAGTGTCGGAAACTATTGCCCCAACTGCCCCACCAAATCTGCGCAGCACGGGCAAAACGGAAACCTCGATAAGCTTGGCATGGGACACAGCAACGGATAACGTCGGGGTGATCGGCTACGAAGTATATATATTCATTAATGGCGAAAACTACTGGCGCTATGCTGGATGGACTACCAGTACAACCTATACGGTTACCGGACGGTCTCCAAATAGTCTGTATTACTTCTACGTCACTGCCAGGGATGCGGGGAGTAACGTGTCCAGTGCCAGCAATGTTATTTCGGTGACCACAAATGCGGATACGCTCGCTCCGAGCGTACCGGCAAACCTACGAAGTACCGGCAAGACCGAAAAGACGGTGAGCTTGGCATGGGATGCCGCCATCGATAATGTTGGTGTTGCGTCATACGAGATTTACAAGGGAACAACACTGGCCGGCACCAGTACAACAACGACGTTTACTGTTTCCAGCCTCAGTCCGAGCACTAGCTACAGCTTTACTGTTAAAGCGAAGGATGCTTCGGGCAATGTTTCAGCGGCAAGTACAGCTGTCACGGTCACGACCAATGCCGACACCACCCCACCCAGTACGCCCACCAACTTCAGAAGCACCGGGACGACGGCAACAACCATTAATCTGGCGTGGGATGCCGCCACTGATAATATTGGAGTCGCCGGATACGACATTTATTGGTACGAAGCGACCAGTAGCGGCACTATCCAGCGTTTCCTCGGATCCACAACCGGCACCACGTTTACGGTCACTGGACGCAGTCCAAACACCACGTATTCGTTGGGTGTGTCCGCAAAAGACGCCGCCGGGAATTATTCGCCATCAAGCACGCGCATATCGGTCACAACTGCTGCTGATACCCAAGCACCAACAGTTCCTGCAAATCTGCGCAGTACGGGCACAACCGAGACCACCACGAGCTTGGCTTGGGACACAGCCACCGACAACGTTGGAGTGACCAGCTACTACATCTACAAGGGGACGCAGTTTACCGGATCGTCCGCCACAACAAGCTTCACCGTGACGGGGCTTACTCCGAATACGAACACCACCTTCACGGTCCGGGCTGTTGATGCAGTGGGCAATCTGTCAGGTGCGAGCAATGCCGTTACGGCGACAACTCGTGCGGATACCCAAGCCCCGACCACGCCACCAAATCTCCGCAGCACAGGAGCGACGGCGACAACAATCAGTCTGGCGTGGGATGCAGCGACAGACAATGTTGGGGTCACTGGGTACGAGGTGTATAACGGCGTAACGCTCGTGGCAACCGTCACCGGAAGGACCTACATGGTGACGGGACTTGCACCAAATACCAGCTATACGTTTACGGTCAAGGCCAAAGACGGTGCAGGTAATCGCTCAGGTGCAAGCGCAGCGCTTACTGAGGCAACAACAGCGGATACACAAGCGCCAAGCGTGCCAACAAACCTACGCACAACTGGGACAACTGAACAAACAGTCGACTTGGCGTGGGACGCGTCGACCGATAATGTAGCGGTTACGGAATACAACGTATATCGCGGCGGCGTACTCATCGGCACGACGACGACCCAAACATATGCTGTTTCTGGATTGACGCCGGCAACCAGCTATACGTTTACAGTCAGGGCGAAGGACGGGGCAGGCAATGTCTCTGCTGAAAGTTCGCCGCTCACTATCTCCACGAATGCTGATACGCAAGCGCCGACAACACCAACAAACCTACGGAGCACGGGGCAAACCGCTACAACGGTGGCCCTAGCATGGGATGCGGCAACGGACAACATTGGTGTTACGGAATACGAGGTGTACGACGGTTCGACCCGTGTTGGAACAACCGCAACAACCAGCTTCACCGTTGATCCGCTATCCGCCGGCACGACCTATACATTTACCGTCAAGGCAAAGGATGGAGCCGGCAACGTATCGGCAGCAAGCAATGCACTAACAGTAACACCCGTTGATACGCTGCCGCCAAGCGCGCCGACGAACGTGCGCTCGACGACCACGACCGCCATGTCGATTGCACTGGCATGGGATGCGGCAACGGATAACGTGGGCGTGACCGGTTACGAGGTGTACAACGGCTCGACGCTCGCGGGTACAACAACCGGAACGACCTACACGTTGAGCGGATTGACGCCATCGACCAGCTACAGCATCACCGTTAAGGTGCGTGACGCAGCGAATAATGTCTCAGCGTCTAGCTCTGCGCTCACGGTAACAACGACCGCCGACACCGAAGCACCTACATCACCGACATATTTCACGTGGACTGCAAAAACTGAAGCAAGCATTAGCTTTGCGTGGGAGCCGGCGACCGATAATGTGGGCGTGACAACCTACGAACTCTTTTATGGAACCTCAAGCACCGACATAACGACATCAGGAGGCACAACATCTACTACCACGTACACGGTTACGGGACTCAAGCCAAGAACCGCATATTACTTCAAAATCGTTGCCAGGGATGCTGCCGGGAACGTGTCCCCACCGACTACATATGGATCGTATATATTTACACCTTCGGACACAACACCACCGACGTCACCCACAAACCTACGGACAACTCACACAACAGAGACCAGTATTGGTCTTGCGTGGGACGCGGCCACGGATGCGGTCGGTGTGACCGGCTACGATGTGTACAACGACGGTGTGTTGGTCGGCACAACGACTAATACCGCTTTTACCGTAACGAGCCTCACGCCCAATACCACCTATTCGTTTACGGTGACGGCAAAAGACATGTACCGCAACCTGTCGGAGCCAAGCACTGCGTTGAGCGCTACGACGAATCCGGATATAACGCCGCCGTCGACGCCGACCAATGTGCGAACGACAAGCAGCGACACGTCGGTAAGCCTTGTATGGGACGCAGCTTCGGATAACATCGGAGTGACCGGCTACGACGTGTATTACGGCACGACGCTGGCTGGCACTACCACCAACACGTTTGTGACCGTTGGCAATCTGACACCTAATACCAGCTATACCTTTACGGTCAAAGCAACCGATGCGGCGGGCAATCACTCAGGCGCGAGCGAAGCGGTCACCATCACAACAACGTCAGGCGCAATGCCGGAAACCAGGACGATCCGCTACACCTACGACGGCTTGGCACGCTTGACCGATGCCGTGGAAGATCCGGGTACGGCATATAAGTACACGTATGATCTGAGTGGGAACCGAACCGAGGTGAAGGTCAACGGCGTCCTGACCGAAAGCCGCTCCTACAACGCGGCCAATCAGGTCGTGGGTTGGCAGTATGATGCCGTGGGCAATCTGCTCAGTGACGGCACGGCGGCGCGCAGCTACACCTACGATGCCCTGCGACGCCTGACCACAGCGACGACCAATGGGACGGCGGTGACCTCGACCTATAACGGCGACGGTACTCTGGTCGCCCAGACCACGGGAACGGCGACGACCCGCTTCACGCAGGACCTGGCGCAGCCGTTGGTGCAGGTGCTGCAAGAAACGCAGGGCGGTATCACGACCAACCACGTGTATGGCTACGAGCGGCTGGTTTCGCTCAGCGGCATGACGCAGCAGTGGTATGGCACCGATGGGCTGGGCAGTGTGCGGCAAACGCTGGATGCCAGCGGTCAGCCCTTGTCTGCGCTCCACTATGACCCGTGGGGCACGCCGCAAGGTGCAACAGCGCCAGCGACGTTTGGCTTTACCAGTGAGGTGCAGGACAGCACAAGCGGCCTGGTCAACCTACGCGCGCGGTGGTATCAGCCGGAGACCGGCACGTTCCTGACGCGCGACTCGTATCCGGGTGTGAATGGCGTGCCGGCCTCGCGCCATCCCTACCAGTACGCCCTGAACGCGCCGACCCAGTACACCGACCCCAGTGGTAACTGTCCGTGGTGTATTGCCGTCGCGGGCGGTGCGGCTATCAGCGCGGGCATTGAGTACGGCTCGCAGGTCTACGGCAACTACCAGAACGGCATGAGCGGGTCTGCGGCCTGGACCTCGGTTGACGGACGAGCACTCGGTCAGGCCGCACTGCAAGGCGCGATTGAGGGTGGCGTCGGCTTTGTCGGCGGTCCATGGCTTGGCCGGGCATTAGGCAAGGGCTGGAAGGCGGCGATGGCTGCGGGCGCGATAGAAGGCGCGCTCAGCGGTATCCTCAGCCAGCTCGGCTTCAACTGGTACAACGGCTGTAACTGGGGCAACGGCCTGGGTGGGGCAGCACTGCGCGGAGCAGGTATCGGCGGCGCATTTGGCGCGGTGGGCTACGGCGCACAGAAGGCGTTTGCGCGGGCAAAGCCGATGGCCCGGCTGGGTGTGCATAGTCCGGATGTGCCGCGTGCCAGTGGTCTCGCTGATGATGTAGACACTGGCGTGAGCGCAATTGGCGGTAGTTGCAAGAACAGCTTCAGCGCCAATACAGTCGTCGCAACCAAGGAGGGTGAGGAACCGATCAGCGAGGTCGAGCTTGGCGAACAAGTACTGGCGTGGGACGAGACGACGGGGCAGACCGGCTACTACACGGTCACGGCCACCATCTCGCACATCGACCCGGTGATTGTCAGGCTGACGCTGGACGACGAGGAGATCGAAACCACGCCGGAGCATCCGTTCTACACGGAGGAGCGCGGCTGGGTCGATGCTGCCAAGCTGACGGTGGGCGAGCATGTGCGGCAGTCGGACGGCGAGCTGGGCGTTGTGACGGTCGTGCGGCTGGAACAGCGCACACAGCGTATGTACAACCTCACCGTTGCGGTTGCCCATACCTTCTTCGTCGGCGACGAGCAGTGGTTGGTCCATAATACCAATTGTCCAGAAGTAGCTGAGGCATTAACAGCTGGGTTACCTTACCGCAAAGATGGAAAAGGCCCAACGTCGGGTTATCTCTTCGATAAGGATGGTAACCGAATTGGAGATCTGATAGTAAGTGGTAGAACAAAGTCCTTACCGTATATCGAACGGGATATGATTAGGGATTCAGAACGTCAGCTCGATGAATTTCCGCACTATATGTCGATGCAGGATCATGTCGAAATGAAAGTTGCCAGGTATATGCATGAGCACAATATGACTGAAGCAACCTTAGTAATCAATAATCATCCCTGCAAGGGCGGTAAGCTTACTTGTGACATATGGCTTAAGTATGCTATTCCATTAAATGCAAGACTGCGAGTCATAGTACCTGATGGATATGATGTTGACGGGGTTTTCGACGAACCTTTTAAGGGCGAGTGATAGAACTCTCTAAACAAAACAGCCAACGTTAGCAGGCACTATTCTTTACTGAGATATGGTGATTGCTCCTTGGGTGTCTTGGCACTATTTCGTAACTTTGCTAACGAAATAGTGCCAAGACACACTTTTGCAGGAAGTGCAATATTGCATCGGTGTTGGTTTGTGGTACATAGTGTTGTATAGAATAAGGAGAGGTACATATGAGTTTTACCGTGAAGAAGATGATATGGGAGCGTGGTGAACGGCACGGCCATGCCTATGTGCCACAGGATCACGATGACTTCCTACAGAAACTGAATGACCTCCATACACACGCCGTCGATACGGACTACCCGTTCTATATTGAAATTAATTTCACCAACAATACGGTTATTGGCATTATTGTTGGTTGCCAAAAAAGCGTGTTCGATTTTGGAGAGCTATTGTTGAAAGGTACAACTGACAAGGATGATAGGTACAGCATGACAAGCAATTGGGCAGAAACCCAGGAAACTGAGTGGATCGAGTTCTCGTATTTCGGCGTGTGGAGCACACAGGAACCTGAAAAATTACTCCCATTCAACATGGTCATTCACTCGGTTGTGTATTACGTACAACATCTGAAACTGCTCCCATGTATCAAATTGTATGACACCTCATTAACAGAAAAATATGGACAGCATTGATGCCGTACAGAAACCGTGTACTCGTACAACGATATGTACCACCTCTGGTGTGTTCGTCCGTGTTTGTGACCGTTCTGTTGGATGAGCCGCAGAGTGAGACGTATCGTCGGTATTTTGCCATCCATCGGAGTCTGCTGCAACTCTATCAGCGACATCACAAAAGCCACCACGCGCGCTATTTCTAGAATCTGGTTACTCTAATCCGTAACTTGACGCGTAGGCGAAACCGTTAGCACGGCTCGGGGTGCATAGTCCGGATGTGCCGCGTGCCAGTGGGCTAGCTGACGATGTGGACAACGGCGCGAGCGCACTTGGCGGCAGTTGTAAGAACAGCTTCAGCGCCAATACAGTCGTCGCAACCAAGGGGGTGAGGAGCCGATCAGCGAGATCGAGCTTGGCGAACAAGTGCTGGCGTGGGACGAGACGACGGGGGAAACAAGCTACTACACCGTCACAGCCACCATCTCGCACATCGACCCGGTGATCGTCAGGCTGACGCTGGACGACGAGGAGATCGAAACCACGCCGGAGCATCCGTTCTACACGTAAGCACGTGGGTGGGTCGACGCCGCCAAGTTGACGGTGGGCGAGCATGTGCGGCAGGCGGACGGCGAGGTCGGTCTCGTGGCGGTGGTGCGGCTGGAGCAACGGACGCAACGCATGTACAACCTCACCGTTGCTGTTGCCCATACCTTCTTTGTCGGCGACGAGCAGTGGTTGGTCCATAATGTCACCTGCCCTGAAGAAGTAGAGGCAATAGCGGCTGGATTACCGCTTCGAGGTGAAAAGAGTCCAACGTCAGGTTATTTATTTGATAAGGATGGTAACCGAATCGGTGATCTCATCGTAAGTGGTAGAAGCAAGCCGGGGGCAATTATCGAACGGAACATGGTAAGGGATTACAATCGTTATTTCGACCAATTTCAACCTCCCCATGCTTTGCTGGAATTTCAAGACCATGTGGAGATGAAAGTTGCTAGGCATATGCACGACCACAATATGAACGAGGCAACCCTGGTAATCAATAACCATCCTTGCATGCGTAGACCTAACGCTCGTGTTGATCTTACTTGCTCGACGTGGCTTCGGAATGCTCTTCCGTTAGGTGCAAGACTGAGAGTTATCGTTCCTGATAAATATGATAGTCGAGGTCGTTTTGACGAAATCTTCGAGGCTTGGTAATACGACTACTCTCTTTGTACAGTCAAAACTGGCAGGTTATAATTCATAATTGAAGTGCGTAGAACTTTATGGGGTTGTCTTGGTAATGCTTCGGGTGACGGAACGCTGCCAAGACAATCGTAGTGGAAATATAACTTTATCATGCACGATTTTACGATCGGCGTTTTGTGAAGCAATCAGGATAAGGTCTACAATGGGATATTGCGTAACCAAGATGGAATGGGAATACGGAGAAGCGTATGGGCATGCCTATGTTCCCCTGGATCGTGCTGACTTTATGCGCCAGCTGCATGCCCTCCACACGCATGCGGCCAAGATCGACCGCCCATTTTATTTGGCGATCATGTTTTCCAACAACACGGAGATGGGCATTGTGCTTGGCGCCGATCGGAGTCCGTTTTACTTCGGTGGAGATGTCGGAGCTACTAGCGACACGCCAGGTAAGCCAATAGCTACAGCCTATTCCGACGGCACTGATTGGCGCGAAACGGACGACAGCGACTGGCTAGAGTACTCGTATTGGGGAAGTTTGAGCAACATGCCCCCCGGACAAGTGCTACCGCTCGCAACAGTCTTGGAGGTGGTCATGTATTATGCCGACCACTTCAAGCTCCTGCGAACGATCCCGTTATATAGTACGGAAATTATGGAACAGTACGGAGAACACAGTTTATAAGTGGTGCTTATTTAAATATTTTCACATAAGGCTGATAAGAGTTGGTAGGAGCATTGGGTGTACACTTCACTTAGTTTCTGTACCATTACTGAACTTAGCTCGTCCTAACCAGGAATTTCTTGCTTTCGTTGGTGGTCAACCAGCTCATGTACTACTAATAGAGCGCAGGATGGATGTAATTTCGGTTTTTAATCTTCGTACAGAGTTGGTTCAAGCAGTCTTGCCGCAGGTAACCCTTGAACGACTCCATGAACGAATTATCGGTGGGTTTATCAGGCTAGCCGAACTCCAGCTAGACCTCGTTTTCGTACGCCCATGTGTCCAGCGTCTTGAATTAAGCTGAGAACATTATTCATCGCAATGTGATAGGGCAGGACGTCAATGGTCTTCGGCTGGTCCTGTAGCATCACGATTTACCATCCCGTCAGCAAGATGCCGACCTCGATCGAAGGACTTATTCGGCTCACGTTATCCACGAACGTCAGTGGCAGAAATCTTCGGTCGTTCGCTAGCATATCACTTACGAAATCTATACTGTATAGTTGTTCATTAATGCGGCCTGACGGAGCATGACTCGAAATGCACTGGCACGGCGTCCACAGTGTCGACGCCGTGCCAGTCCTTCGAGCTGATACAAGTGGTAGACCCGCTTGTGGTTAACTGGCTAGCCCCGGGCGCAGCAGTACGTGAAATCACCGTTAGCCATAGCCCACGCTCACGACTGGAGCTGTTGGGGATTCCAAGGCGAAAAAACAACACAAGCGGCCTGGTCAACCTACGCGCGGTGGTATCAGCCGGAGACCGGAACGTTCCTCACGCGCGACCCGTATCCGGGTGTGAATGGCGTGCCAGCCTCGCGCCATCCTTACCAGTACGCCCTGAACGCGCCGACCCAGTACACCGACCCCAGCGGCAACTGTCCATGGTGTATCGCGGTTGCTGGCGGCGCGGCCATTAGCGCGGGCATTGAGTACGGCTCGCAGGTCTACGGCAACTACCAGAACGGCATGAGCGGATCAACGGCCTGGACCTCGGTTGATGGACGAGCACTCGGTCAAGCAGCACTGCAAGGCGCAATTGAAGGCGGCGTCGGCGGTTGGTCTCTGCGCTGCTCGCTGATCCAGCACCTGAGCAATGCGTGGTATCAGCCGCTCGCCCGGCACGAGATCATCGTCCGGCGTGCGCACACGAAACCCGATGGCTTGCAGTATTTACGCAGCGTTGAATGCGCCTGGCAGAGCAACAATATACGGCTCAGTCGCGCGGTCGATCTCGTTTCCGGCATGATCAAACAATGCCACGTCGTCGGGAATTGACAACAGCACAGCCGTTGGATTGCGCGAGCGGAGTTCGGCCGCTCGCAGTGTTCCATCTCGACGATCAACCGTGGCGATCGTGAGCGCGCCTGCGTTGTCGCGCAGGATGTTGATAACCACGCGACTGCCTGCTGTGTGGAGCTGGATGCGGTCAGGTGTGAGCGGCAATGTGATGCGTGTGGCAAATACCTGCGGATAGGTCGCAAGCCAGTCATTGAAACACGCTTCACGCGTTCGTCCTTCATGGCTGAGAAAGCACGATGCGAGCTGCGCAGCACCGTTGTCGGCGGCGGCATGCAGCACATCAAGGTAAGCAGGCTGGTGCATAGATACTCCTGTTAATATATGTGTTGCGTCGGATGAGTCGTCCGTGCTAGGATGCGGCTGGAGGCTGTGGATATGACAACAAAACTGCCAACGCCGGTTCTTCGCCCGTATGCCTGGATTCGCCACCAGATCAAAGAGCTTGTCTGGTGGTGGACCTGGCGACGCTTCGTGTACACGTTTGTGCCGATGATCCACGACCTACAGGACAAGGGTGTTGGCCGGCGAGAACGCTGGATCGAGCCTGAAACACCAGTCGACGATTTTCTCGCCTGGATTGATTTTCAGGTCAATACGCTGACGATCTCCGGCCCGTGTCTGTCCATGACAATTGTCATGATTGACTACACAGCACAGGAACACGCTGCCAAGCCACTCTCGATTGCGGTTCCCGAAGCGGACTTGCCCTGGCAGCAGCTGCGCAGTCGGTGGTCAGGACCATATGCCGCATGGACGACCGAGGGCCGTCCGCAGATTGCGGCGGCCCTCGATCATGTGTATGCAGGTATGTTCGTGGTTATCACGTCAGACGGCGCTGCATTGGCCGAAATCACACGACGAATGCAGGATCGTCAGGATGGCCGACCATCGTTAACCCAGGCCACGTAAGCCGTTTCCAGAATCTTCTGGAGGCGGGTTACATCGCCGGGAGCCAATCGCTCAAAGGTTCGCTCCTCGCTCATTTTCAGCTTACTGGTCACGAAATCGCGGTCAGATTCAGGAATATACGCGCGAAACAGGAGATAGTCCGCATACCGCGCTTTCGTTCCAAGAACAGGGACCGGCAGGAAGCCTGTAACAGCTTCCTCGATACGCTGATCACGACACTGGAGCCAGAGCGCCAGCAACACCGTGCCAACAATGATCGCAATGATTAGCGCCCAGGTCGCGGTAATAATGAGGGGATCGCCACGAAACGCACTGATGATTGGAATGGATCGAAGCATGGTGAAAATCCTCCAATCCATGTCGCCTGTACGACACGGAAGCTATTGCTACGCACGGCAGCGACAGCTTCCGCCGTCGCTGCAACAGGGTGCAGGGACGACAGATATGGCGAGGAGGCTCATGCCGATTAACGACCAACGCCGCGCCGGTCACCGGGTGAACGACACGACGAGGCGTTGGTCAGGCAGAAAAATGAACGTGCAGCCTATGCCGCTTCCGGCTGGAGATCCGCAACGGGAACGCCAACGAAGATGCCCGGCTGGCTCGTTGGCAACATTACCAACAGTCCGGCCTGGCGATTTTCTTGCGCCTGCCGTGCGTCTTGATCCCATTCGCTGTGAATGCGTTGAACCATCACCGGTAGGTCAAGGCCAGCGTTGCCAAATTCAATCGACAACAGCTCCAGAACCGAGTTGCTGATTTCACCGTCCACAGAAAAAGGCCCAGGGGGTCGTCCCTTTGTCCCTATAGTGAACCCCCGACGGGGGAATGGGCCGCCGGTTTGGACGCATAGTCATACCCATCCTTCCGTTGCATCATGGTTACATATTGGGGGTGGACGTCAAACCCGTTCAGTTTGAACGACGGACGGGAGCGGACGGCAATCCGTCCAATGTGCACACCGGCGTACTTCCCGTTCGGAATGACGGCCCGCACCAAATCACCCGTCTGGTACCCGAACCAGCGTTTCTGACGCTGCCGGTGGCGGATCGGAAACCCGCTCGCATTCGTCCCGCACATCTGGCGCGTGCCATGCCCCATCGCCCGTATCCGCAGCGGGTGCACGCCGCGAATGCGTACACATGCGGGTGTTGACGCGCCCACGCAGATCGCATCCAGCCAGTGCGCTTTCGACAGCCCGCGTCGGGTCCGGTTCCATTTCGTGCGCCCGCCTGTGCCAACTTCAACCGGCA
>JASKZZ010000315.1 GCA_030147335.1 Herpetosiphonaceae bacterium
ACAACCGTGCGGAGAACTCGCATCAACCGACACGGAAGCGTGAGCGGGTCCTGCAGCGCTTCAAGTCCGCCGGTCATGCTCAGCGGTTCCTGGCTGCCTTCGGTCCGCTCCGGGAACACTTTTGTTTTCGGCGCCATCGCCCCAAGGCACAGGAGTACTGTGCTCAACGCGCCCAACGATTCCTGGTCTGGAATGAGGTAACGGGAGTGCAGGCAGCTGCGTGAAGCTCCAGTAGACGAGGCCATCCTTCCCGCTCACTACTGGTAGTACCCTCTGCGGCTTGGCTGCCCACCATAAGTTGACAACGCCTTCAGATCGATGCGGACCGACATATCGCCGGGAGAGCATGCATTGGGTAGTCCACCATCACCAATAATCGTAACAATGGTGTGCACCTGCGGCTGATTTTGCGCATCGATAGACGTATTTATGCGAAAAATGTGATGAACTGTAGCACACTCCACAGCACAATCGCCGTTAAGAGTCCGGTTGCGGCTCGTCCAGCCCATACGTATTTCGCACACACAATCTGTGCATTAACGTGGACCTGACTGAGGATCTGCTGCATCGCATCCGGCTCACTGAGCGTCCGAAACTCGTGGATAAAGGCATCATGAGGCGTGTCGGCAATATGACCGAAGAAAAAGAGCGAACGGTTGGTGTTATGGGTCCGAACGCGCGGCATTAGCGCAAATACTGCTGCTGCTACGGTCACAACCACGACAAAAAACAACAGGCTGCGAGCCAAAAGCTCAAAGAGGGTGAAAAGCGACCAACCGCCGCTAAGCGATTGGGATAATCGCTGTTGTGTGGTGAAGGAAAGCGCTGCTGCAAGGAGGGCTGTGGCACCGAATAATGCACGAATTTTGTCATCGGCAGTCCTAATCTGGGCTTGCATATTAATGAGTAGCTGAGTAGCCGAGGCTAAGCTCATCGAATCAGTGGTAGAAGGCTGAGTAACATTAATCATTCTGTCGTAATCCACGTCATCCTCCATCAACATACCGTGTACACGAAACGCATCATTAGCGGAGTGTCAACTGCCACTATAGTACAAGTGGATTGCAATTGCATTATTATCAGGCGTTGAGGTGCCTCGTACAGTGCGGTTGATTACACAAGACAACGGTGGTTTCATACGTGCTTTATACAATAACGCGAATTATGCCGGCAGCATACGTACTGTTGCATTTAGGTGGCGCACAGTGATGTCGTAAAGCTTAGCTAAGAGCGACATATCACACTTGGGCTAGCGATGTTATGCGAGTAGCTAGGACGACATTTCATTGAGGACGGGTGGTTGGTAGAATCGTGGATGGGACGGTAAACTGGCGTCAAAGTGGACGCTGGCAACTTAGAAAGTTTTCTTCACCTGTTGCATCTTGTAGCTCCCACAGCCAATGCACTGCATCACCAACCTTCATCGACCGGTTTGAGATTGTCGGTGTAGCGTTTAGATCGTTACACCAAACCGTTACGCAAAAGCGTCTACAAGCTCAGCCTCCGGTTCATACACGATCACATGCTCCTGCTCGTGTGGGTCGTTGCGCGCGACAATCGCCACTACTGGCTCGGTCTCACTCAAATTGATCGGTTGATGCAGAACGTTCGGACCAATAAACAGAAAATCGCCAGGCTCGCAGATCACCGATTTGCGGAGTCCCGGCCCAAAACGGACTTTGACTCGGCCCTGTAGATGATAGATTGCGCTTTCGTAGCCGTCGTGGAGGTGTGGAACAGCTGAGCCGCCGGGCGGGATGACTACCAGGTTCATCGCGAGGCCGACTGCCCCAGACGTATTTCCTGAAACACCTACAAAGAATGGTAGGCCTTGACGCGAGAGCGCTTCAGCCGGAGGTCGAAGAACGCACAACTGCTCGTCGCTTCCCGGACTCGCCATGTCGTTATTTGGCTGTTCACCTTGATTGATGTGCTGTGTAATGTGCTTGTTGGTCATGATGGTGCTCCTTTCGGTAGTGTAATTAACGACTAATGCTTGCGTGCTCGAAGATTAGGGCAATCTAGCACGCTGGGCATCGTAAGGATTACTGTATGCATTACGTATTTCCACTACTTAGATCTCGAATAAGGATGTGACAAGCACAAGCTCTCTCCAATCGCTTTATCACATGATGGGGTATCTAACGCTCCATCATGTAGGGCAGCCAAAGAAGGAGAACATGCCACTGCATAATCGGCATTATTGCGATCGGCTTGTGCAGCAGTTGTATTCACCAACGGTACAGGGTGGCAAAACGACTGAAATGGAAAGCAGCACGAGACTTTGATCAGCAACGCCATGGCACGATCACGACGAGTTGATGGAGCTGACAAAGCGGTGGAAAAACGTATTCTGTGGTTATCAGTGCATCGAAAGTGTTTTACGTGCTAACCCATTATCTGCCGACATATGTCGGTTGATGTTGGTAGATGCGCGTTTGCCAGGCCACGTTTCAATGCTACGTGCCCAATTCTGCTCGGCTATCCCCACGACCATCGGCAGCTGTAGCCTCTCACCAGAGATACGTAAACCCATACGTAATACTTACGATGTACCTTTCAAGTATCGGCTCTATCATGCGACGTATCACCGGTCCCGAAGTTATCCTGCATGCTCACCATGAGCAAAACGAGCACAGCCTAAGGAGATTTTTCATGGCGACAATCACACAATCAGCTGTACCGCGCTGGTCCGTAGCTAAACTAGTTATGACGCGCTGGGCACGTACAACGTACACGATCAGTGCTGGTCTTTTTGTGACTGGGATCGTGCTTCAGGTTTTCACCGCCGGGATGGGAGTCCTTGTACATCCGCGCTACTTTGGCCTGCACATTGCCTTTGGCCACGCGGTACAATGGCTAACAGTCGTCCTTCTTGTCACCAGTGTGATTGGCCGTTTCCCTCGTCGGTTCCAATGGCTCAATGTTCTTCTGCTGGGCTTGTTCGCGCTGCAATACCTGTTTCTCGGAACTTTTGCAGCATGGGGAATTCCAGCCGTTCGTGCACTCCATGCGGTTAATGCGTTGGCCTTATTTTGGCTCGCTGTACATCTAACACGCTCGGCCTGGTCTGTTCATGTCAAGAAGCACAAATAAACTGACAGTGACATAAATGTAATACAGCGCAATCGTCAAGTTATCGACCGCCGCACCCACAGCTATTTCCTCCGCTGTGGGTGCGGTGATTGTACGCGCCAAGTAGAAGTCACGAAGCGTTGAGAAGCAACAGGAACGTAGCTGAGCTGCAAGGACTGACCCTTGTAGTGCTGGGCTGGAGCAATAGCTTGGCATCTTTGCCAGCGGACTTCGGCTCGAAGGAGGGATTGGCTGGAGACCAGGAGGGGAACGAACCGAGATTGTAATCAATCTGTCTTACCCACAAGTCCATCGCATAATGTGGGTATTACACCATTCGTTACAGTGAACAAGTTGTAAACGGAGGCTAGACATTTTGGACCACACACCTGTTGTACCTGAACGATCAGCGTAGGGAAAGCCTAGTGATGGTGTGTTAAGGCAGTCGGAGGCCTTAATGGCAGATGACTTATACCCGCGTTCTTTTAGTTTATAGATGTAGGACTTACGCAGTTGACAGGCAGCGCAGTACGATGGACACTCCACGGCAATGAATCCAGCGAAAGTCAGTGACCTCGCGTATATCCAGTTTTTGATCGCGGCCCAGCGGGTGTACACCTGTACCGAAGCAGCGCAATGTGCACCCGAAGCAGCCCAGCCCCTGCGCATGACGCGTTTGTCCGACTGCTGCATCGCCAGCCGCCTGATACGACCGCCTTGTGGCAGGAAGTTGCGCCCTATGTGCGGCACGCATGCGGCGTACTGATCTGACACCACCCTGGATAAGCCTTATGCGTGCCAAATGGACCTGGTACCCCGCCATTGGAGCGGCAAACATCATCAGGTGGTTCAGGGCATCAACTTGCTCACCCTGGTCTGGACGGATGGCACCGCCTGTTTGCCCTGTGACTGCCACATCTACGATAAACCGTTGCCCAACGGCACTACCAAGAATGAGCATTTTCGGGCGATGTTGGTGACTGCCAAACAGCGTGGCGTTCAGCCGAGCGTGGTGTGTTTTGATAGTTGGTACAGGAACTTGGAGAACTTGAAGGCGGTCCGTGCCCACGGCTGGTCCTTCTTGACGCGGCTCACGTCCAACCGGTTGGTCAATGCCGACGGTGCGGGGAACGTGCCCCGCTCGACGATACTGATCCCAGCATGCGGGCGGACGGTGCATCTGAAAGGGTGTGGCTTCGTGCACGTGTTTCGGACGGTTGCCCCAGATGGCAGCGCGGAGTACGGGGCGACCAACAAACGGGATAGGCGTGTGGGCGAACGAGATGCGGTGGCAGCGCAAGCATGGACGATTGAGGAGTATCATCGCGGTTTGAAGCAATGTTGTGGGGTGGAGCGTGCTCAGGTGCGGAAAGCGGCAGCGCAACGCAACCACATGCTATTCGCTGTCCGTGCCTTTGTACGGCTGAAAGTGCATCGACTGGCGAACGGCATCAGTTGGTATGGTGCAAAAACCGCCCTCATCCGTGACGCGATTCGGGCCTACCTCGCGTATCCGCCGCTCCGCTTATCTGCAACTGCGTAAGTCCTAATGGCACGCTCAACCTGAAGACGGGCCAAGAAATCGTGACGGAAGCCGCGACAATGAAGGCCAAGGCTACCGCAACACACCTGCAGGCAATCTTGGACGCGTACCCCAATGTCCCGATCCTGCTGCTGTGGGAC
>JASKZZ010000332.1 GCA_030147335.1 Herpetosiphonaceae bacterium
AACGCCACCTCGACTGGTTCGATCCTAATCTTCGTAGCCGTTGGGATGGGTCGAGTGCCACTGCCACGCGCTACCGATAATTTCCTCCAGGCCATACTGAGGCAGCCAGCCTAGAACCTCGCGTACCTTGGTATTGTCGGAGTAGATCGCGACGGGGTCGCCGGGCCGACGAGCCGCGTATTCAACAGGAACATCAACGCCGCTTACACGCTTGGTAGTGTCGATCACTTGCTGCACGGATGAACCGTGGCCCGTGCCAAGATTGAAAATATTTGACTCGTCTTTCGCCCTCAAATATTCAAGCGCCTTGATATGCGCGTCGGCAAGGTCGATAACATGGATATAATCACGAATGGCCGTGCCGTCCGGAGTTGGATAGTCGGTGCCGAACACCTTGACGAGTGGAGTTTTGCCCAACGCCGCTTTCATGACCAATGGAACCAAATTGAGCGTGACGGTCCAGTCCTCGCCAATCTTCGCATCCATTGACGCGCCTGCCGCGTTGAAGTAGCGCAAGCTTACGTAGCGTAGCTTATGTGATACGTCATACCACTTAAGCATCTGCTCAACCATCAGCTTACTTTCCGCATACGGACTTTCGGGATGCAACTCGTTGTGCTCGCTCACCGGCAATTGTTTGGGCGTGCCGTAAACAGAACACGAGGATGAAAAGACAAAGTGTTTGACATTCGCCCGCTGCATCGCGTGCAGCAGTCGATTGGTGCCGCAAACATTATTATCGAAATAACGTTCGGGCTGCTGCATCGATTCGCCCGCTGCTTTGTAGGCCGCAAAATGAATTACCGAGTCGACGTTGTGCTCTGCAAAAACTCGTGCCAACAACTGCTCATCGTCAATGTTGCCCTCGACCAGCGGTGTATCACCAATGGCGGCACGATGGCCAAACTCCATGCTGTCAAGCACCACCACATCATATTGACGTTCGCGAAGTAACCTAACGGTATGCGAGCCGATATACCCTGCGCCACCTGTTACTAAAACAGCCATCGGTATGCTCCTTCCAAAGATTCGCTTTAGCTTAGCTGAAAATCACAGCTTGTGTGACTGCACAATGCATCATCGTGGACCCCAAACGCCCATGCGAACATATTTTCAGCCATTGCCTGAGTATAAGCTATTTTTCATATATAGTAGATATGGAGACTAACTTGTTTGCCGGGGCGCTCCCGAACGTCCAGATGCCGCAGCACCCTCGCTGCGCGGCGATGCCAATGTTTTTTGTGGCATCTCGATTCAATTTCTGAACTATGTTTGCTGCATTGATTACACATTAGCCAATAAATGTGTATGAGCTGCTCCATGTTCGTAAAACGAGTCGAGCTGTGATGTTCTTAGCACAAGCTGATTGCGCTAAGGATTGAGCATGTCGTAAACCAAACGAAGGATTGGAACAGGAGGATGCATGCTAGATCGTAGACAAATGTCAGGGCGTGTCGGTGTCGCTATTGTTGGTCTTGGTGGCGCGGTCGCAACAACGACAGTCGCTGGAATTGAATTGCTGCGCCACGGATTAATTGGTTATGAAGGACTTCCGCTTGCCAATGCCGCGCCGGAAGCCGTAGATCAATTAGTGGCATATGAACAGCTTGTTTTTGCCGGATGGGATCTTGCCGCTGATGATCTGCGACGAGCCGCCGCAACACATAATGTTCTTACCGCCGAGCAGTTGACGCAAGTTGGTGATGCCCTGGAACGGGTTAAGCCATGGCCGGCAGCTGGGAATGCTCAGTTTTGCCGCAACATCGACGGTCAGCATCGCGTTCTTGCCGAAACACATCGCGAGGTAATAGCAATTATCCATGACAACCTCCGTCGATTCCGGCAAGAGGCCGAGTTGGAAGGTCTCGTGCTCGTCAATCTTGCCTCGACCGAGCGGCAGGTTGATACTACACTGCCGCATTATCAAAGCATTGAAGCATTTGAGTCGGCGCTCGATCAAAATGTCCCCGAGATCGGACCTGCCATGTTGTACGCCTATGCCGCACTTATTGAGCATGTGCCATACGTTAACTTCACGCCTAGTGTCGCTGCCGACATTCCCGCACTGATTGAGCTTGCCGAGCGAGAAAACGTACCTGTCGCCGGAAAAGACGGCAAGACCGGCCAAACAATGATGAAAACGGTCATCGCTCCGGCGTTGCGAACGCGTGCATTGCGCGTTGACGGCTGATTTTCGACCAACATTCTTGGGAATCGTGACGGCCTCGCGCTCGATGACAAGGACTCGTTGCAGTCGAAGCTAGCTACCAAAGGCTCGGTGCTCGATCAAATTCTAGGCTACCATGTTGACAATCATCTGGTTGATATTCGTTACTACCGGCCGCGTGGCGACAACAAGGAAGCCTGGGACAATATCGACGTTACTGGGTTTCTGGGCCAGCCGATGCAAATCAAAGTCAACTTCTTGTGCCGCGACTCAGTTCTAGCCGCACCACTTGTGATTGAACTGGTCCGACTCCAGGAGCTGGCGCAGCGACGCGGCGAAGGTGGAGTACAGGAGCAGCTTGGTACGTTCTTCAAGATGCCGATGGTCGTGGCAGCTGAACAACTACCCGAGCATGCCCTACATGTTCAGGAGCAGGCAACTTGTCGGCGACCAATACGCGCTGTACCGCGAACCAGGTCGTCACACTGCCGCGCTGATAACAACAGGCCAGGTAGCCAACGTGTAACTGCGGCGCGATGTATAGCAAAAGGACGCGCCAATGACGCGTCCTTCCATCAGCAACAGCAGCCGGAGCTACTTTTCTTCAATCGTGACGTTTGTGATCCGCACGTCCTCGGTTGGAGTCGAGCCTTCAGCGCCAGTCGTGGGAGTGTTCGCCAGCGCGTCAAGTGTCTCCAGGCCTTCCGTCACCTTGCCAAAAATGGTGTAGTTCTTGGGCAGCGGATAATCCTGGTGAATAATAAAGAACTGCGAGCCGTTGGTGTTCGGGCCGGCATTGGCCATGGCGAGTGTGCCCCGCTGATAACTCAACGACTCAGGAATTGGCTCGTCCTCAAAATCGTAACCAGGGCCACCCGTGCCAGTTCCGGTTGGATCGCCACCCTGGATCATGAAATCCTTGATGATGCGGTGAAACTTAACATTCTGGTAGAAGTTTTCGCGTGCCAGAAACACAAAGTTATTGACCGTTTTGGGCGCTTCCTTAGCAAACAGGTCGGCCTTCATCATACCCTTGCTGGTTTCGATTGTCGCCGTGTAGCTTTTGTTCGGGTCAATCGTCATCTCAGGTGCTGCTGTGTATTTGTCGTTGCGCGATGCCGGATCATCGCCGCCAGCAGCCTGGCCTGCTCCGCTCGCGGCTGCGCTCGCCGCGCCACCTTCATTACCCGCCGCCGCGACGCTTGCCGCAACGCTAGCTCCTGTGTTGCCTTCATTGGTGTTGCCGGTCGTCGTGTTGTCAGTTGGTGAGCCGCAAGCCGCCAGCACAAACAGCAGCAGCAGCCCGGTTAATCGTAAACGCATATCTGTTCCTTTCATTCAACAATCGCTAGTACGGTACCGAAGACAGGCCGGTTCGTCAAATAACAATGTTGTATCGCGC
>JASKZZ010000345.1 GCA_030147335.1 Herpetosiphonaceae bacterium
GCTGTCAAACTACGGCTGGTGGTTGGGCTTGAAACATTGAAGTTTTGAGCTGGACCTTTGGACATATAACCGAGTAAGGTTTTGTAACGGTCTTCACAAGTAGCTAAGTTTGTGTTGGTGT
The DNA here is from genome assembly GCA_030147335.1 of Herpetosiphonaceae bacterium. Lineage (GTDB taxonomy): Bacteria > Chloroflexota > Chloroflexia > Chloroflexales > Kallotenuaceae > LB3-1. The sequence continues at coordinate 122 of JASKZZ010000345.1, forward strand.
AGTTGTGATAGAAGGAGGCCCGCCCCATGCGGCTGATCGATATAAGCAAACAGGGCAATGTGGCACATCGACCAACTGCTGCAAAATGCAGCATCGATGCAGTAGTAGGGTTCGCAGCGGCACCAAGGGTCTAAGTGCTGGTCTATGATCTTGACGACGCGCTAACACATGGGGATTAGCCCCTGTTCACAAGTTCTTGCAGCTTCATTTCGGCCCAAGTCTTTGCACCTTCGAGGGCATGAAATGTGATGGGTGCTGGATACACCACATCCCCATCCTCAACACGCGCAACCCATACGTCACGTATTCTGATAACCACTGCACGATACTGTTGAAGTCCAGCGACCCATACCGTCCGTGTAACCTCAACCCATGTGATCGGCATAGAACCCTCCACAACGCTGTATGCGGGATTGGCGTCGCGCAGTTGTCAGCCTACCTCGTTCCTTTCCAGTGGTGGAATCACTATTGTAGTCGATCTTACTCGTGCCGTCGTTCGTGCGTTTTTACCATATTTTAATTGACAGTCGGCGTAAGATAGGGATAACCGAGAAAGGATTTCCCGATGTCCCGCAATCGGCAGCGCATGACTGCGCACCCCCCCAGTGATGTTCTCGCTCCCGCTACTGTGCACGGACCCGAAGAATCACTGCAAACCCACTTCTGGCTCACGCCAGACGACCTGCAACTGCTTGATGACTGGATGTTCCAGATGCGTCGGAATGGGTGGCGTCGTGTAACACGCTCAGCCTGCATCCGTGGGCTGGTATCGGTGTTCCGCGAGCACCCTCCTGACCTTCGACACGTTACAAACGAGCACGAGTTCCTGGCAGCTATTCACGCTGCGCTGCTCCAAGACTCACATCAGGATTCATCGTAGTATGGCATAATGCTCGTCGTCCAGCTATCATCACCGCACGTTCATCCGGCGCTCATTGATCAAGCATATGAGTAGTGTAGTGATATGTGTGAGCTTGCCGACGCTTCACGCGCAAGCGGTACAGATGCACCGACTGGCTCCACTTGGTTGACGTGATTGTTGTCCGGAACGACTGCCACTAGTTAAGCAAAGAAACTCACCCAAAGGAGTCGCCTTCTGCGTGGAGCATACCACTGATTAGCACGGAGTGAACTGAGATCATGCGTTCCTTGTAGAGGCTCCTCGAGTATTCTCGGTATCATGGTTCGCACGTCCTCGTCCGGCCTTCATTGCTTGCTCCTTGTCCGTATGGACCCATTCTTTCACAAGCAACGGACCGAAATTGTGGCGTCAGGTCAATTCCTACCTCAGCTCGCCGACCGAGCGCTACAGCAGACTAAACCAGTTTCAACAGAGCAAGCGGCGGGAGAGCTTGCCGTCGCCCATCACTTTATTGACAGCATCTTAGCATTAGATAATAATTGGGCAACACGAGCCTCAGGACCAGGAGCTACTAAAACCACGACGAGAGTATTTGCTGAAAACGGGTGGATGGCGCACCGAGTGCGAGTTCATTCCTGTTTTGATGTAGTTCCATCAGTCCGTTGGCGTATATCATTTGCCTGACGTTGTCGAGCAGTGAGTGGATTGGAGAAGTGGTCGTAACCTACCCATCATCACAGTGGCGGCTTGCTTAGTACCAATATTTGAGCTTATCGCTACCGACGACGCACAGGTATTCGCTACGCTGGCAGTGACCGCGTTTCTAGACGCGCGGCTGTTGCAGTAACAGCCATGACTGACACCAGGTGGTGAAGCTGTAGGATGTGATGATACACATCCATAGGGTTAAGTGCAGCGACGAGAAAGGAGCGTATTCGCGGCCGGTCAAAAGTTCATGGCTCTGCTTATTTCCTCCGAAGCACGGTGCTTCGTGGTTAGTGTCCTCAATAATACGAAGGAAGCAAGCGATGCGAAAACGAAAGATGACCTTGATTGCAGTGTTCGCAATCATGGTTCTGGTGCTCCCCCTCAGTAGTATTTCCCTGGCACAAGAATCCGGTGATGCCCTCGACCGTACGAAACTTACCTATCCGCGGCCAACCCTTGGCCCGGCAGTGGAGCCCGAAGCCGGCCAACCGGAAGTGGATAGGATAGGACAGCTTAGCCGTCGTGGCGGTCCGCTCACGGTGATGATCGAGCTCAGTGATGCGCCAACCTCGCGTGTTTTCGCGGAGCGGCGTAATCAGGTGGGTGCTGCTGCGGCTACTACTGCGGCTCAGACCCAGCTTGCCCGGATTGAGGTTGCACAGCAGCGCGTGTTGACAAGCCTCCGGCCGATGAATGCACGGGTGCTTTATCGTGTCCAGCGCGTCCTGAACGGCATCGCCGTCCGAGTTGATGCTCGACACCTTGAAGCAATCGAGCGTATACCCGGCGTCAAGGCGGTGCGAGCCATTACCCCAAAGTACCGCAGCAACGCCAGTAGCGTGCCGTTGATCGGCGCTCCCGAGTTATGGGCGGCCGGCAACAACCTTACCGGTGAGGGGATGACGATCGGCGTGATCGATACCGGTATCGATTATCTGCACACCGACTTCGGCGGCTCGGGCAATCCCGCCGATTACGAGCGCAACAACACGACTGTTGCAGGTGATGTGGGCTTTCCAAGTGTTAAGGTCGTCGGTGGGTACGACTTCGCCGGCGACGCCTACGACGCCTCTAGCGATGACGGTGCCGCTCAGGTGCCGAATCCCGATCCGGATCCGATGGATTGTAATGGGCATGGCACGCATGTCGCAGGGACCGCGGCAGGCTATGGTGTAAATCCAGATGGCAGCACGTATACCGGGCCATATAGCCCTGCCACGCCCTTTTCATCGCTGCGCATCGGCCCTGGCGTCGCTCCGCTCGCACAGCTCTACGCCCTGCGCGTCTTCGGCTGTGACGGTTCGACGGACCTCACCGAAATGGCAATTGAATGGTCGGTTGACCCGAACGGGGATGGAGACTTTTCGGATCGCCTTGACGTGATCAACATGTCACTGGGTTCCAATTACGGTGCCGGTGAGGATACCAGCACAACTGCCACAAACAACGCTGTGCTCGCCGGCGTAATTGTCGTGACCTCGGCCGGCAACTCCGGCGACACCTATTACATCACAGGCGCTCCCGGAGTTTCCGACCGCGCGATCTCCACCGCGTCCACCGTGGATGCGGTGCAAATCCTTGACGGCTTCCGCGTCAACACGCCTGCGGAGATCGCCGGCGTACATCCCGCCTCACAATCCACCGCCTACGACTGGTCCAAACCGCCGGTCACTGCGCAGCTGGCGTATCCCGCAAGTCAGGCATCCGGATGCCAGACATTTAACGCGGAAAATGCAGCTCTGCTCCAAGGCAAGATTGCCTTGCTCGATTGGACGGAGCTTGGCCCCGGCGTCAATGAGTGTGGATCAGTCGCGCGAGCGGCCAACGCGCTGGCAGCGGGTGCTGTTGGCGTGATCATGATCGACAACTCAGAAGTATTCGATCTGAGAATCTTCGGCAGCCCTGTCATCCCCTCCGTGTCCACGCCACTCCAGGTCGGCAACGCGCTCAAAGCTCACCTAGACGAGGGCGTAAGCGTGACTCTGACTGCGGAGTATGCCAATTCCCAGCGCTTCGAGGATCCCTCGATCGTTGACACCTTGTCCGGTTTCAGCTCACGTGGCGTGGGTCGTGGTGGCATCGGCGTTAAGCCTGACATTGCCGCACCTGGCGACTCAATCTTCTCTGCAGCGGCATTGACAGGCAACGAGGGAGCGAGCTTTAATGGAACATCAATGGCCGCGCCGCATGTCGCGGGTTCGATGGCACTGTTGAAGCAGCTGCATCCAGACTGGACGGTCGAGGAGCTTAAGGCTCTGGCAATGAACACGGCCAATTCCCCCGTACGCTCCGCAATTGATCCCGCCAGTCCCATTTTCGGTCCGTCGCGGGTCGGCGCGGGACGTATTACTTTACAGGAAGCGATAGCCTCCGATGTGATCGTATTGAACGCGGAGGATGAAGGCGTTGTCAGCGTCTCCTTCGGCGTGGTTGAGGTGCTCGACGCCGTTACCATGGTCAAAACCGTCCGCGTTGTGAACAAGGGCTCGGTTGCGCGGACGTACAACGTAGCTTACGCTCCTACCTCCGATACACCGGGTGTCGAATTCACTATCCTTGGTGAATCCTCGGTCACTGTCGCTGCCAACAGTACGGCGACGATCCGTGTCCAAATGCAGGCGCAGGCGGAGCAGATGCGCAACACGCGCGATGTGACGGTGAGCGGTAACCAGGGTCTCGACCGTGCGTGGTTGAGCGAAGAGGCAGGTTACCTCATGCTTACGCCTTCCGGAAGCACTGCGGTCAAATGCGGTCTTACCGGCGAGCTTTGCCCCGATCTGCGTGTTCCATTGTATGCAGCGCCACGTGCAGCTTCCAATATGCGAGCGGCACAGTCGAACCTCGACTTCAAAGGTGGTACGACTGGCGAGATCCGGCTGGCCGGCCAGGGTATCAACGATGGTACGAACCATCCCGAAGATGTAATCTCGCTGGTAACGGCGCTTGAGTTGCAGGCTATAGACCCCAATGATCTCGAAGTCATTGGTCTGAGTGACAATGCGGACATCCAGTATGTCGGTGTTTCCACGGATGCTCCTGCTGCGGGTTCGTTTGAGGACAGCCGGATCTTCTTCGGTGTTACAACCCACAGTAACTGGGCGACACCGAACACGGTAGAGTTCGACATCTTTCTGGACACCAATCGGGACGGAGAAGACGATTACCTCCTCTTCAACTTCAACACTGGTAGCGCCACGGGCGGGAATGCGACGGACGTCTTCGTCTCAGTGCTCTTCAATCTGAAGACGAATAAGCTGGTGTTGCAGGATTATCTGAATGGTGTACCGCCATCGGTACTCGGCACCGTCCTGTTCAACACGAACATGATGATCCTGCCGGTGTATGCGGCCGATCTCGGCCTCACAGCGGACAATGCAGCCTTCAACTACCGCGTCGTCTCATTTGCCCGCGAGGCGGAGGATGAGGTGGATGTGGTCGAAGGTTTGACCTACAATGCGGCTCAGCCTGGCCTCGATTTCTCGAATGGCTTTGCTGGGGTGACCACCTTTGCTGACCTGCCGGGCGAGGTTATCCCGGTCGTGTACAATCAGACGGCGTTCACAGCAGCCAACTCGAAGGGCATTCTGTTGTTGCACCATCACAACGTCGCCGGCAACCACGCTGAGGTGGTTGTGATCGGACCAGCTAGGATGTACCTCCCGCTAGTATTTCGGTAGACTTGTACGTTTCGTTTGAGTGGATGCCGACCCTTACTCATGGGAGTAAGGGTCGGCATCTTTACTGATGGGTGTATGCGGTGGCTGCTGCGGATGGGGCATCCCAGCTTCGAGAACGAAAGACGTCCTCCCGGAAACGTACTGGTCAGTTTGCCTCGGGTCATTCGCTAAAAAGAACAAGTCATGCAATCTTGGCCAAAACAGTCTTTCTAACCCGAACGAAGCGGCTACCATCAAGACAGGCATTCAGAATAATACTTTTGTCCGGTACATAAACATTGCGTAGCAACTCTTTGCTGGCATCAATGCCTGGTACACATATCACGCGTCATACTGAGCAACCTATGGGTCGCGCTCATTTGCATTTAATGTGGAATGGGGAGTGTCTGAGGCGATCCCCAATAGCTGTACACTACGAGTCGCTCAATTACGCACCCGCGACGGCGTTCGACGCATCGCACCCCGTGGATAGCTTGTTGAACATGCTCGTTCACCAGATAGTCACTGTCGAAGCCAAGCACGACGCGTCGTTAAGGCTGATCGAGATAATAAACTATTCTTGCGAGGCGAGTGCATCAGCCTTTTTTGCGCCCTCGGTAAACCATAACGGTGTGTTTATGTCAACAAGAACATTACGGAAACGAGGAAGCATATCAAGCGCGAGTGGTGTATTTACTGGCCACTCGTATTTGACTGACTTAACTTTGCCGTTGTCTTTTATTTCGGTGCGTGGGGTATCGGGACGGGTGAAGACCGTATAGCGTTCACCGATGCGGTACACCAAAATACCAATCGCAGGAACAATCTACATACGAACGTGCCATATGTGCCAGTGCAGAGACACTTGTGATGCTATGATACCCGCACTCTGCGATGACCTGGTTGGAGAAAGCCGAGGTGTTGAGATCAGCATGTGGATGGAGGGTTATTGCTGGCCTCCATCCACAACTGAGTTTGACAGCTTAAGTGGCAGTTTATGCGTAGGCAATTGATGGTTGGAACGTTGACCCACACACACAGAGGATTGGGCTAAATACGCCAAAAGTCTATAAAATTCAGGTACGCTCTTTACAAGTAGCTAACTTTGTGTTAGTATATCTTGAAAAGAGATTAGGTAGACTATTGTATGAAAAATGAACAATTTCATATGTGCCCGAAGTATGAACGGGCAGTTAAGATGCTTGGTAAACCATGGACGGGCATGATTTTACGTGTACTAGGCCATGGGCCAACAAGCTTTAGCAAAATCCGCAAGGCCGTCGACAAGCTCAGTGATCGAGTTTTGTCGGAGCGATTGAAGGATCTTGAACAGCGTGGGATGGTCGAGCGCCGCGTTGATCCAACCATTCCGGTTAAGATTACCTACAGTTTGACCGACAAAGGCCGCGATTTGCAACAGGTGCTTGATGCCCTGCAACAATGGGCCGACCGGTGGGAAACTTCCGATGAGTACGAGCTAGAATTGGTTTCCGCAGACACTTAATCCCCCCATTGTTGTATTGCCAACCTTTTGCGCGTTGTCCTCCTGTATCTGCAACAATGTAGCATTAAACACTTTCTGGTCTATATCTTGCCTTAACTTTTTCCTTTACGTTATGTTACTCCGCGCTATAGCAGAGTGCAAAAACAAACGCAGAGGAAACATATGCAACAGAACCCTGCGAGCAGATTTCAATCCTGGCTGATAGTGTTTCTCATCGTTATAGCCGTACTGTTAAGCCTAATAATTTTTTGGCTCACGCGCGGTAATAATTCCGCACCGAATCAGGCTACACTTGGTGCTGCTCAAGATTCGACATCGTCCGTCGTTGCATCAAACGCAATCACTGTTCCTACGGTTACGTCTGTCCCGTCAAGCGCATCCGGTATCCCAACACCTACATTTGTCCCCGTTGGTGCGCCTGCTACAAATCAAGAACTTCCTGTAGCACCACCAACTGACGCACCCACTACGCAGCCGTCACAACCAACACCAATCCCGCCGACACCGCAGCCGCCACGACCAACACCAATTCCACCGACACCGCAACCACAGCCAACAACTGCGCCAGTGCCGGTAGCAGCACAGGGGACCACTGTGGAGCTTGATGACAATGTATGGGGTGGAGGATACCGTAGCGCTCGTGGTTATGGTGGTCGTTCAGCAACCTGGATATATGGCGCTGGAACGAATTATAGCTCGATGCAGGCGCTCTTCACGGTCGATGCGCAGCCAGCAGGCACCGCATCATTAACAATTGAAGGGATGGACTCAGAAGATCGTGGTAAAACCCTGATACAAATCTTGATAAATGGTCAACAAGTATTCAACGCGCCCAATCCTCTGCCAAATGATGATCTGCCACTTGATACGGGAACATGGGCAAGCGCAACATTCACATTCGACGCCGCGCTATTACAACCGGGCGAGAATACAATACAAATCAACAACCTGAAGTCGGGTGAGTTCAGCCTTCCACCGTTTTTCATGCTGGATTACGCGATTCTCAGCTTTAAATAAGCAACAAAAGCAGCAAACGTACTTCTATAGTAAGCAACAATTGGGCCATATGTTGGCCCAATTGTTGCTTACTTTTTTTACACATATTTGTTAACTTTGTCACAACGAGGGGGAGAGACGATGCGGCTTCGACATGTATGGACTTTGGTGATGGCGTTTGCTTTGGCAGCGATGTGGAGCGGCTCTGCTCAAGCGCAAAGCAATAATGCGACAAGGACATTTCAACTTCAGCCGGGTGGTACCGCCACAGTTGACTTTGAAAGCTTTTGTATCGACTACGGCAAGAAGTTCCCGTCTTCAATTGGTCTACCACCAACAAATGTCGCGGACCCGACTGTTGTTGGCGCGCTTAACAACGCGCTGATCAAAGGCTATACCACCAGCCAGCCTAAAGAAGTACAGTTCGCCATCTGGAAGGCACGCGGCGCTCAAGGTTCACCTCAACCGGGCGCAGCCGGCAATGAAATCGCCCAAAACTTGACGCAGCCGACGGCTCCTGCTGGAGCAACATCGCTTATCGACGCGATTACCAACAATCAGGTTAAAGCAACAGCAGGGACGTGGACCGGAGTTGGCGAGAAACTAACGATCAACGGTTTCCAGGATAACTTCCAAGGCCGTGGCCAGTTGACGATTGAAAACACATCAGGACAGCCGCTCACCCTATACATGCCAATCGGCACCGTATTTCCTGCGCCAAGCGCCGAGTTCCAGAGCATGGCTGGTTACTTGACCAACGTCGCGGTTAACAATCCGCAGCAAACGCAACAAGCGCAGCAGGCTGACCAACAAGCCCTCCCGACAACAGGTATCGGCAGCCTGAGCGCTACGCAGTTCCTGTTGCTTAGCTTGATCGGCCTCAACATCGCCGCAATTGGTGTGTTGCTCCAAGGTCGCGCACGCGCCCAGCGCTAAAATCCATTCGTGTTGACCAAAAGAAAGGAGCGACGGATAAATCCGTCGCTCCTTTCACGTTACCCATTAGCTACACGTTACTTGCCAGCTTTACCCTGTCCCTTGCCATTTGCACGGCCTTGACCGTTATTCTGGCCATTGCCCTTGTTCTTTTCCTTTGTTTCGCCTTCCTTAGCATCGTCGTCGCTATCTCCCGGTACGCTTACCTTAACCTTAAGCGACTCCGGCATGTTGCGCTGGCCCATACGTACCTGCACTACGCCGCCTTGCCC
>JASKZZ010000376.1 GCA_030147335.1 Herpetosiphonaceae bacterium
ACGGCGATGACACGGCTCATGGTTCGCCGGTTAGCACGACAACAAGTGCTCCAGCGCGAGCAGTCTGTGTTGCTACTTTTCAGAAAGTTTCTTCCGTGGACTTGCTGCTTAAGAGTTGAGGCTAGCGATGTTGCAGGAGAACGATCGAGTCGCAGAGGCGCGTATATCCTTAAGCCAACAAACATGTAGATAATGTGGATAGTTATGCTGCCGGACAAAAGGATCGTGATGCTTTACCCAATGTGAAATTCCAAGCTGATGTGAATTGTTCGGAGCAGATGCAGGGTAAACCCGAGCACAGTATTTTGTATTCACTTCCTCGATGATGAGAAGGGTTATCGATAGTTACACATCAAGTACGTTATTTACCGTACCGGAAGCACTCTCGGCTAGCGAAGCACACGACGATTCATCCAACCTTCGATTTGCCCAATACGTACATTAACCCACACACTCCCGTCGGGTAATGATCGCGTCTCACCTAATGCATTAACCTCCACCCCTTGCTCAACCGTAAGAAGAACTGGCTGCGTTACACCTGGCTCTTGACGAAGATTCACGATCTGTGTAGTTTGAAGCACATCAGAAGCTGGTTCTGGGGCAGGTGTTTGGGTTGGGGCAGGTGTTTGGGTTGGGACAGGTGTTTGGGTTGGGGCAGGTGTTTGGGTTGGGGCAGGCGATGAGACAGAAATCGGGTAGGCAAGTATCCTTAGTGATCCGGGATTTGGAGTAATCCCACGTTGCCCACTCACATAGACAATACTAAATCCAAGGAGCATTGACACCATAATAACGACCATCATGAAGGCGCCACGAAACAACCAGCGCATACTATGTCTCCCATCCCTATCGTTCACGCTAAAGCTCGTCCACCGAACATAGTTATACGGTGAACATGTTCAGTGATAACAAGTAGACATTCGACGCCATCCGAATAGAGTATGTCTACCTTGTCTAACGCTGCTATTTCATCATGAGATACGCCTCATGCCGCGAGTACACAATATGCTTTGACATTGCTCGCATCCGCCCCCAGTACACTGTTCCTCGTAATTTGTTGAGTTGCATGAGATGGGATACCCCGTTCCCATGCGCAAAGTTGGACGTGGTGCCGGAGCGGCAAATGGCGGGACCATGTCGATCTGGACAATCAAGCCGTACGCAATCACAAACACATAGGGTCGATGACAGATGTACTCGTGTGAGTGGTAGTTCATGTTCAAAATAGTTCCATCGACCGTGGGCTCTTATTGACCACCTCGATATCCCCACCCGCGCTGTCAGTCCGCGAGTCTCCAGCCCTACAAGCACGCCACCAATGCTCGGTCGCAGTACATCGATCCGACATGGAACTGTCCGTTCTGTGTCGCGATTGCGGGTGGTGCTGCTATGTGTACTTCGTGGGAATGTGGCACGCAGGTTTATAACAACTACCAGCGAGGGATGAGCGGTTCGGCGGCATGGACGACTATCAATAGCCGGGCGATTGGTAGGGCAGTGTTGCAAGGTGCGATTGAAACGGCTCAGCACGTCCTGTTAGCTTGATATCATTTACGAGTCCCTTTGCTCATGTCCGCAACGGTGCAGCGTTTATTCACCCTCAAGTCCTAAGCATGGGGAAAAGGGCTAGTAACTAGCCCTTTTCCCCATGCTACAGTTCATGGGTCAATCCCCCCAATTGCTAGCGCTGCTCCTTCCAACATCTCGCCACTCCTTGCAGCGCACTGGTCGCTCCGAAGATTGATCGTGTATGGATTACTTTCACGCAAGGAATTGCCGTACACAGCGTGAACACACTGTATCAGACAGTGCAGCAAGAAGGGAAGAGGAAGATGCTTGTTACACAGTATTTGGACGCACCATTACTTATGGCCGCTGGGTTAGTCGGCCTTCTGGTGCTATGGATACGAGTATCCCGTCGGATGGAGCCGGCGTCACTTGTCGCAACACCGGTCCTATCAAGGCCACTTAGTCCCCCTGCCAGCGCCCTACACAGCGTTCCTCGTCTCCGCGCACTCGCTAAGCCACATGCTCGATTGGACAGCAACCACCTGGTCTGGTTTGAGATCGTCGCGATTGTGGCGTGGGCCATTTGGGTCGGCCGTGGCTACCTCGACTTTGATGCTGCTCTGATGCCCCAAGGCACGTGGAACGAATTTGGTATGGCTATTCAGCCGCACTCCATTTGGACACAGCTCACCACCTGCGGACCATGTGTTTTTTGGAATGGTGCGGTTAACGGCGGCTATCCGGCGTTTGTTGATCTCCACGGCGCGCAATTGCATCCGTTGGTGATCCTGACCACCTTAATCTGGGGCACGACTATCGGCGCGAAGGTGGCCATTGTCGCGAGTTTGGCTATCGCCGGCATTGGGCAGTGGTGGCTAGCGCGGGTATTACAGCTTGGTTTGCTGGCGCGGATGTGGAACGCAGCACTGGTGGTACAAGAAAACAGTTGGACCGGCTGGCACGCATACCGGAATGGGCAGTCAGTAGCGCTCAAGGCTGAGCACTGGCTTAGTGTCGCGGCACAACCTGGCACCCATCAATACACGTTTCGCTACCGGCCATGGGATGTACCAGCAGGTGCGGCACTCAGCGGTTTCGGCCTCCTCCTTGCCCTGTGGTTATGGCGTCACGGTTACCAACAAGTGGTGCAAGAGCAATCTGTTGTTCAATAACCAAAGCGGTAACGCCGAATAATAAGCTATCCCTCACCTTGCCTACTATGTGCGAATAACCTGCACCTTTATGCTATCCAGTACGATGAACACGTTAATCGGCGTTACGCTTATTACGGCGACAATCTCCATGGCTAGCAGCCTCCCGGAGAGTGCGGCTCAAATCCATCTAAACCGCATGATTATGCAATATTCCGTGCTTCTGCTGGGAGCATAGAAGGACTGTGGGAACACTTATGTTGAAGGGACAAACAAGAACATACAACATCGTTGAAACCCTAATATGTTATGTCTATTTGAAGAAAAAGAACTGCTATTTACAGGAACTTAACTGAACGCGCTTAAACATGACCTTAACGAAGTCTTTCGTTACACTTCCCCAAATAACGACAAAGCGGCGTAAACATGCTTCGAGCGCACTCGACGGGACAGGCGCGACGCCGGAAAGATTGATGACAAATAAAGGCCAAGTGCTATTCTCCAGTTCTTCGTGGAGTCCTACGTGGCGTTGAACATTGCACGTCGAAGTATCTCACCAATGCCATAGAACGCGACGACCGACATCTGAAACAGCGACTGTATCCTATGCGAGGCCTCAAGCAAGCACTCCGCCGACATCATAGCTCGCGAGCATGTCCTCTACATCGGCCAGCTGTTGCAGCCGAGCTTCGCGCGCCGCTTCAAAGGCATGTCGAAAGCCGAACTTGATCTTCTGGAACAATACCCGGTGGCTCGATCCGCTGTTCTTTGGTCGCTATCCCGAAGACGGGCTGCGCGTGTTTGGCAATGCTGTTCCGACGATTCGTGACGGTGACATGGCGACGATTCAACAGCCGCTTGATTTCTTTGGCGCGAACATCTACAACGGGCAAACGGTGCGAGCAGGCGCGGACGGCAAACCGGAAGATGAGCCGCATCCGCACATTGAACGTACCATGTATCACCAGCTGGTGACACCGCCCGCGTTGTACTGGGGGCCGAAATTCTACTACGAGCGCTCAGGAAGGCTACAAGCAGCGCTTTGGGCTAGTGTATGTCGCTTACGCCACCAGCAACGTATTCGTAAAGACTCAGCGGCATGGTATTGCGAGGTCATTGCGTCCAATAGTGCTGCGCTTGATGATTAGCGCCGCTTTTCTGGTCGACATCACACACCATCCGGGTTCTGTTGTGACGAGAGGGCAGGTACAAATGCTCAATCCTGGCATTGAGGAAGGACTGGTCATGGCGGCGGGCCAACGTATGTGACGTGCCAGTTGCTCCAGGTCGATGGGGGAGTACCACGCACGTGTGTCGGTAGCTGTCACACGTCGGTCATACACTACCCCTATATTTGATCTGTTGTGGGGCGGCCTGGCACTGTCACCGCCTATGAGCTGCAGTACGACCATCCAGACGGAACCACGCTGGTGAGACGTTCGTAGTAGTCAGCTAGCGTTGGTACGTCCGGTAGCGCTGTCAACCCTACGACGCGTTACGTTAAGTAAGGAGGGTGCTATGCCAACCATCACACCACATCTATGGTATGCCAGCGAGGCCAAGGAAGCGGCTGAGTTCTATACCACGGTCTTCCCCCATTCAACCATCACGAACGTGACCACATTGCATAACACACCATCGGGAGATTGCGATGTCGTATCGTTTCAATTGTGGGGGCACG
>JASKZZ010000454.1 GCA_030147335.1 Herpetosiphonaceae bacterium
TTGTAAAATGGCGTTTTGTTCTGTGATTGAAGATGCTGCGCCCAGGCAGCCGTTGTTTGGCGCGCGTAGCCTCGCCCTCGATATTCTGGCAATGTTTGCACCCACGCCTCGCCACCAAGATTGTTTTCACGCGTGGACTCACATGTTGATACGAGCCGTCCATCCTTCACAATGCCAAATACCGCGTGTCCAACGACATCCATGCCAGGAGCGTACTGGTCGATTAACGCGCGATGCGCTTCGGTTAGCCGTACAACGTCGGGATAATTGGCTGCGGCGATCGTACCGGGAAAGATGTAGCCGATGCCTTCCCAAACCGACTCGCATGGCGCGTGCGATCCAAGGAGTTGAACAACATGGTCGTGCTCGTGATACACCTGTTCAGGCTGCAATGCTCCAAGTTGTTTGCGCAGCGTACTCGGTAGGTCATGTTTGGTCCACATGCTGTACCGTGCTGCGTGTTGCACAACCAAAATCCGTGGCGGGTCGTCTGATGGATCTGATGGTGATGGCCGCAGCAGTGCGTCATCCCTAAGCTCCAACCCATCAAAAGCGAAGTAATGCTTGATCTGCTGGACTTCGTGCATAATTTTCCCTTTGACACGAGCGAATACCACTTCTACAATGCGGAGCATTAGATACCACATAGGCGAGGCTCATGTACCCACCTGATGACCGTTATGTAGTTTATCAATTATTTGGCCTGATCACGATTCATTGGTACGCTGTTTGTATTCTTGGCGGCGCGATGCTCGGAGCTTGGTTTGCGGCTCGTAGAGCAGCATCGCGGGGCTATAATCCCGATGATGCCTGGAACATTTTGGGCGTTGGCCTGATCACCAGTATTTTGTGCGCTCGCGCATGGTACGCTTATTTCGAGTGGGATTCGTTTGTCCAGGCGCGGAGTGAATACGCAAGTACTTTACAATGGCTGCTTTTTCGGGTGATCAACCCGGCTGGCGGCGGCGGCGGCATTGCGATTCAGGGCGCGATGATTGGTGCGGTCATTGGTTGCTGGATCTACACTCGTCTTGCCGGGCTTGATTTTCTAAGCTGGACCGATATTGGCGCGGCGTGCATGCCAATTGGCCAAGCAATCGGGCGCTGGGGCAACTTTTTCAATCAAGAAGCCTATGGTCGTCCAATGCAGAACGTGCAGCCGTGGGGCTTGCGCATCGACGCCGACCGGCGTATTCACGAATTTACCGATCTAAGCCAATTTCCCGTAGAAACAATTCGATTCCATCCCACATTTCTGTATGAGTCGTTGTGGAACGTGCTGGTACTGATTGGGGTGCTGGTGGTTGAGCGACGACTACGAGGCTGGCTCAAAAAGGGCGACCTGTTTTTGTTCTACGCGATGTTTTACTCGGTCGGAAGATTCTTTATCGAAGGGCTGCGTACCGATAGCTTATGCACCAACCGTGTCGGTGGCGCCTGCGAGAACGCGCTTCGTGCTGCGCAGGTAACAGCGCTGGTAACAATTGGCGTATGCTGCCTCATCCTAGCTGTGCGTCATTTCCGGCGCGGCGGTCGTGATGCTGATGGCGCGACAGTAACGCCGTTGAATAACCAGGAAGCGTAAGCAAGGAGGCTGAATTTGACTCCTTGCACGATCCACGTGTTAGCCTCACCGCTGGCGCATCGTTACTTCACCGATGGCGGCATCAAAGGCTGTTATCGTTTCGGCTATGTCCGCTGCCGTATGCGCCGCTGAAACAAAGCCACTCTTGCCCCGCATCAGATCGACGCCATGGTTAAGCATTGCTAGCCTGAAGTGAGCGGATAACTCCGCATCGCCACCTTGTTTGAGTTCGGCCAGCGGCAAATCAGCCGGTAGCTCGCCTGCTGGAAACGCTGTTTTCGATCCCAGCATCAAGTGAAAGATTGAGGCGTTGCCATACGCAGCGTAGCCGTCGAGCTTGCGTACACGTAGCACGTCGTTGAACCCTGCAATCAGCTGCGCGCCCATCGCCGATGCTTGCTCCTGCGGCTCGCCGGTTGCCACTATGTTGAGTGCGGCAATTCCAGCCGCAGCTGAAAGCGGATTAGCGTTATACGTTCCTTGATGAACGATCTTTTGCTTGGCGTTCCATTCTCGGTCGCCAAACGCGAGATGCTGTAAAATATCGGCGCGTCCACCAACCGCGCCACCGGGTAGTCCTCCAGCAATAATTTTGGCAAGCGCCGTGATGTCGGCTTGAACACCTGCTCGTTGTTGTACACCGCCCGGAGTTACGCGAAAGCCGGTCACAACCTCATCACAAATCAATAGCACATCGCGCTCTTGCGTCAACTCACGCACCGCCTTGAGAAACGAATCAGGTGTTGGTTGTGTGCCATAACTCGCGCCCGAAGGCTCCAACACGACAGCTGCAATATCGTCGCGCTGCGCGAGTGTGCGTTCCAGCACCTCGATGTCGGCATCCAAAACAAGCAACCCAGACGCCAGCTGCTGGAGCGTTCCTGGCAGCACTTTATCGGGCGCATCCTGAGCAAGCAGATCATGCCAGCCGTGGAAGTGTCCGGCAAAGCGAATAACCGTAGGCTTGCACGTGTAAGCTCGCGCCAAACGCAGCGCAAGCAATGTCGCCTCGGTGCCGGACGAGGTGAATCGGAGGCGCTGGAGATGTGGAAAGCATTTTTTCACTGCCTCTGCCCAGCGCAGCTCAAGCTCGTGATTTGCGCCGTAATGCGTGCCTCGCTCTATCTGCTGCTGTACCGCCGCCACAACAGTGGGCGCGCTGTGTCCCAGTAATAATGAGCCATGGCCCTGCCAGTAGTCGATCAACCGGTTGCCATCCACGTCCCACTTATACGCGCCACGCGCTTGCTCAATCGAAAGCGGGAACGGCTGCATCCACCGTCCATCGTGGGTAACGCCGCTGGGAAAATGCTCAAGCGCCTGATCGTAAAGCGCCGCCGAACGTGGATGAAGCTCACGATAGCGAGGTTCAATTACCATGTTATTGATCCTTGTCCTTGGTACAATACGCGAGATAGTGTGACGCATGGTAGCAGCGCTGGGAACGTATCCGATACCGTTAGTGTTAGCGGCCAAATGCCAGACGGTCAGCCAACATATCGGGCAATCCCGCGGCGCGCATTTTACGCTGCGTGGCCGCAATGTCATATTCGACCCGATTGAAGCGTATGGTACGTGCTTCAGTGTCCCACAGCGCATAAGCAGCCCGAGGATCGCCGTCTCGTGGCTGTCCAACGCTGCCTGGATTGATGATGTAGCGCGTGTCGGGCTTTAGCTCAAGGACTTGTCCGGGCGTGCCACGACGAAATTCGCTTTTGCCATTGTCCGGCTTTGCGAAAATTGTCGGAACGTGGGTATGACCGACGAAGCACAGTGGCGTGTCAAAATGTTTCAAATTAGTGTTCGCGGTTTCGGCGTCCAAAATATATTCCCAAACAGGATCGCGTGGACTTGCGTGTGCCAATGTTACTTCCGGCAGCACCGGTAAGCGTGCGGGAAGCGCTTGTAGATATGCGCGCAGCTCAGGATCGAGCTGTTTGTTGTTCCATTGATTGGCGGTTCGGGCGAACGCATTAAAGTCGGCTAACGAGACCAGGCCGAGACTAGCCAGATCGTGATTTCCGGTTAATGCATATTTTGCTTTGGATTGCATTTGTTGAAGACAGATGTTGGGTTCCGGTCCGTAACCGATGGTGTCGCCCAAGCACCAAATTTCATCGTAGGCGGGTAGCGCAGCCATAACTGCGGCTAGTGCAACAGCATTCGAATGGATGTCTGAAACCAGGACGATTCGCATGGGCAACTCCTCTGAAAAGCTTTGACGTGGCCCGATCCGTCCTCTATACTACATGGTTGCCAGCACAAGGTTAGAGTATCTGTGAACGAACGTTCCCACTGTCCATATCTTGGCCTTCGCCAAAACCGTGCGATTCGATTCGCATCACCAACTTCTGAACATCGCTGTTATGTAACGGGCGAGGCTCAGGATATTCCGGTGGAGCAGCGTACGCACTGCTTAAGCATCAACCACTTGTCTTGCCCATTATACACGGGCGAGTGGAGTGGAACAACGAGTGGCCAGCTTGCGGGAGCCGGAGCTATCGCATTGCCACGAAACGGTGTGCGTGGACGGCTGGGCAACCGTGATAATATCTTTTATTTTGTCGTCGTCGGCTTGATCTTCTTGATCACGCTGGTGTGGGTCGGCATTTATTTGTTGTACACTTTTGGCGATACCGGTCTTGGCGTCGTTGGGGCTGATTCGCCCACGGCAACCAGCACAGTGACGGTGCCAACCAATACATCGGTTCCGCCAACAATGACGGTGACAACTGATGCTGCTCCAGCCCCCCCTTCAAAACTGTCTACGGTGTCCGTTCTGGCATCCGGTGTGACAATTAATTGGGAAACGAGCACAGAGCCGGACATTCGCGGCTATAACGTCTACCGCAACGATGCAGCAGAGGGCACGTTTACCCAGCTCAACGACACGCTGATTCTTGTGCCGCGGTACACGGACGCGGAAGCCCCCCTTGGCAAGGATTCGTTTTATCGCGTGACCGCTGTGGACCGCGCGGGAAACGAGTCGAAGCCGACGACTATTCAGGTTAACGTTCCAGCTGTACCTCCGACTGCGACGCTCGTACCAACTGCGATGGCCACGATTACGCCGACTGCGACGCTCGCGCCAACCTT
>JASKZZ010000484.1 GCA_030147335.1 Herpetosiphonaceae bacterium
CAGTAAGGAGCTTTTGCTGATGGATACGCTCACCGCTGCTCGTGCGCAGATGGAAATGTCGCTTGCGTTTCATATGATCTTCGCGGCGCTTGGCATTGGTATGCCGTTACTGATGGTGGTTAGTGAGGGCTTGTGGTTACGTACACGCCAGCGGCACTACCTGGACCTAGCTCAAAAGTGGGGCAAGGCTACCGCGCTTACATTCGTTGTTGGTGCAGTCTCCGGCACGGGGTTGTCGATGGAGCTTGGCCTGTTGTGGCCGCGCTTTATGGAGTTTGCCGGTCCAATCATTGGCTCTGCCTTTGCACTGGAAGGATATGCCTTCTTTATTGAAGCAATCTTTCTCGGGATCTACCTGTATGGCTGGGATCGACTGTCACCACGAGCGCATTGGTTAACGGGTATTCCGGTTGCGATCAGCGGAATGCTCTCAGGAGTTCTGGTTGTTGGCGCGAATGCATGGATGCAGACGCCAAGTGGCTTTGATCTGGTCAACGGTCAGCCCACCAATATTGATCCGTTGGCGCCGTTCTTCAATGAGCGCTGGCCGCACATGGCGATTCATTCGACGCTGTCGTGCTATATCGCGGTCGGGTTTGCGGTAGCGGGCGTGTATGCCGTGGGAATGCTGCGTGGTCGGCGTGACGCGTACCATCGTTCAGCGCTCACCATGTCACTGGCGCTGGCTACCATTACCGCTGTGTTCCAGCCGATCAGTGGTCATTTTCTTGGCGAGAATGTGGCGCATACGCAGCCGGCAAAGCTTGCGGCATTTGAAGCGCATTTCGAGACCGAGCGTGGGGCGGACTTAATCATTGGCGGTATTCCCGATGTTGAAGCAGGCCGGGTTGATTACGCGATCCGAATTCCTGGCGGTTTGAGCTTTCTGGCAACGCGAGATTTCAACGGCGAGGTCAAGGGTCTCAACGATTTCCCGCCTGATCAACGTCCAAATGTGCTTATTTCGCATATCGCATTTCAAGTTATGGTCGGTTCCGGCTTCGCTCTGATCGGCCTTGGTGGGCTGTTCTGGCTGGCGTGGTGGCGCAACATGGTTGATAACAAGTTCCTGCTGTTGGCCCTCGCGCTCGGCTCGCCGCTTGGTTTTATTGCACTTGAGGCTGGTTGGATCGTAACTGAGGTTGGACGGCAGCCGTGGACGATTTATGGCGTCATGCGTACAGCCGATGCAGTAACGCCTGCGGCAGACGTCCAGACAACATTTTTCGTTTTCAGCGCGCTGTACCTTGGCCTTGGGATCGTGCTGGTGATGCTGCTGCGTAACTTAGCGACAGGCGCGCCAAACATGCCGGTTAACAAGGAACCCACGCCGCAGGAGACGACTTATGCCGCTTGAAGAAGTTGTTGCGGGTGTTGTGCTATTAGCCGCGATTGCCTATGCTGTTTTTGCAGGCGCAGATTTTGGCGGCGGTGTTTGGGATATGTTTGCTACCGGTCCTCGTCGAGATCAGCAGCGCGAGGCGATTGCGCATGCTATGGGGCCAGTCTGGGAAGCTAACCATGTCTGGCTCATTTTTATTATCACGCTACTCTTTACAGCTTTTCCACCGGCATTCGCTGCTCTTAGCGTCGGCTTGTTTACAATGTTTCATCTGGTGCTGGTCGGTATTACACTGCGCGGTGCTGCGTTTGTTTTTCGCGCCTACGGGCCGCGAGTGGGTCGATTATCAGGGCGCTGGGGCTATATCTTCGGCATAAGCAGCATCATTACGCCGGTGCTGCTTGGCATGTGTCTCGGCTCGATCTCGGCGGGTGGTTTGCGGGTGATTGGCGGGCAGGTCCAGATCGAAGGGACGCCACCATGGATCGCGCCAATTTCTCTTGCGATGGGCGCATTGGCGTTATCAATTTGTGCATATCTGGCCGCTGTGTATCTCACGATTGAAACAACTGGTGAGCTACAGGCAGACTTCCGAAAGCGTGCCCTGCTGGCAGGTACCGTGGTGGTCGCGCTTTCCGTGCTGACGGTGCCCCTGTTGTATTTGGAAGCACGCCATTTATGGGATGGGTTGATCAGCATACAGGCCGCGCCCGTTATTGCGGTTGGCGTTGCAGCGGCGTTAGCGTCAGGCTGGGCGTTGCTGTATTCGCGCTTCAGGCTCGCGCGTTTAGCGACGATTGTGCAAGTAACATTTTTGCTAACGGGCTGGGCGCTCGCACAACGGCCGTATTTGATCTACCCCGATATTACCTTAAGCGAAGCTGCCGCGCCTCCGGCCACGCTCAAGTTCATCCTGTATTCATTGCCGTTCGGCATGGCGATTCTGCTCCCGTCGCTGTGGTTTCTGTTCAAGGTGTTTAAGGGTGATCAGCCCGGCCTTGCGCAACCAAATGACCATACTGCCGAACGGACAAACGACGTCGCGCGAGTGTAGCGAAATCGGTTGCTGATCTGGGAAATTTGGTTGAAAATCACAGCAGGACGGAGCAAGCTACATATTGCTCCGTCCTGCTGTATGTGTAACAACTTGCGCAGTGATTTGGTACTTACGGAGTTGCTGTTCCTGTTGATTCAACATCAATTGTTTCGGGCGACGTTGTGATTTCTTCGTTGACTGCTTCTGTAACAACGGGCGCGGCATCGGGAGTAGGCGTTTGTGATACGCCACCATTCTCGGTGACTTCGCCGCCCAGGATCGTTACATCTGTCGCGCCGAGTTCCGGGAACGTAGTTTGATACGCTGCATTTGGCGATGTAGGTACGACGACTGGCACTAGATTTGCCTGCGTTTCTGCGTTCCCGCAGCCACTCAGCAGCAGCAGTAGCCCACCCCTTGTTATCCATTGACTCCAAGATTTCATCCTGTCCTCCATCATAGCTCGCAATGACCTACAGGATATTGCGCGTAATTCGCTGCTCTTTGTTCTCATGGCCCATCGTAGTTGCTGCTAGGCTTGTCAACTGTGTATGTTCTTGGATTTATCCAGGTGGTCCATAGGCGCGTTCGAGTGCTATCAGGTCCAGATGCAGCGTTTCCAAATCTGTGACAAAAAGCTGCGGTGTTGACAAAGGCACGAGTGTTGTCACTGACTTGTAGTAACAGTGACA
>JASKZZ010000488.1 GCA_030147335.1 Herpetosiphonaceae bacterium
TGGAATGGTATTGCTCATGTTGTGATACAGTTTGCATCTACAACATGAGCAATATTGTTTGGTAGCGGCGGATGGATTCGAACCATCGACCTTCGGGTTATGAGCCCGACGAGCTGCCACTGCTCCACGCCGCGTCGACCAACTGTATAGTAGCACGGCTGGTGCTGGTTGTCAAACGGCCATGCGATGAATCAGCTCTGCAATCAATCGCGCATGTGACTCTACATCTGCTAGCGGCACATGCTCGTCAGGTCCAAAGATGGAGCTGGTTGGTCGTTCCACCCCACAGCTGATCAAGGGCTTGTCACGAGCAATCACGGAGGCAGGCGCGGCAAACGGGGCTAGTGGCACCATTTGCGCATACTTGCCATACACACCAACTGCAGACTGAGCCGCATTGAAAGATAGCTCTGCCGAAAGCATTGGCGCATAGGCTCCCGGTAGTTGGGTGATGGTGAGGCCAGCAAAACCGCGCGCTTCAAAGTGTGCTTGCAGTAGCTCAAACAGCCGTGCTGGTTCAAGGTCGGGCACGAGTTGGAAGTGCAGCGTTGCGCTTGCTCGCTGCGGGATTGCGGGCATGTCACCGTTCGGGACATTGAAGACGCTGATATTACAGGTTGGCGAGAAGGTCTCGGTACGGGCCAGCATCGCGCCTTTGACATTGGCGATAAAACTTGGCACTTTCCAGGCGTCACGGCGGGCTTGTTCACCAACATCGAGACGCTGCACCATGTTAAGCGATTGACGGCTTGGTGGATTAACCTCGTCGTAAAATCCTTCGATCAGGATTTCCTCAAACTCACTTTTGATACTGCTAAGGGCGAGGACGAGCTGCCAAATTGGATTTGGTACGGTAGCGGCATAGCTTGCCGGCACAGTTGTGCTGGCAACACTTGCTTGCAGTTCGACTTGCAGCAATCCCTTAAGACCTGAATACAGCAGCGGCATATCAGCAGCATCAAAACCTCCGCCGCTCCACAAACACGCGTTGCAGGCGGTTGTCTCGCTTTGTACGTCGGCGAGATGTGGACTGCCGATCAAGCTTTCGCCCTCAACCACGACAACAAGATTGACCGGCACGCGTTGGTGAATCAGTGTTTGTATTGCTGCGGCACGTGCCACAAGCTCTGCCTTAATAACGGCTCCGCGCGCATACAATAAACCATCATGAATAGCAGGTTGAAATGGCTCGTAGGTCCAACTGCGTCGTAAACCTGCCGGTGGAACATCATACCTGCCGTATAACAACATGGTTCGCGCTGCGCCGACGTCATAGCGGCCAACAACGATTGGCGCTCCCGACGTTTTAACAATGCGGCAGTCCAGGCCGACGCTGCGTAAAACCGAAGCAACACTATCCGCGCCATCCGTCAGTCCACGTGATTGACCAGAAACGGAAGCTTGAGCGCACAGCAGTTTGAGATTGTTCAATAGTGTGTTGAGGTCTAAGCCCGTGGCAGCGTTCACGCGCAACTCCTTTGTGCAGAGATGTAGTATGATTGAGGCCATTCACACTGTCAAGCTGATACGGATAACCGAGAACCGAGAACAAGGACTTGGAAATTAATATTCGTAATTCGATTGGCGATGGCTAACCCCAAGCCTCAAACCTTAAACCTGAACCCCTTATGGCTGATTGCTCCTTATTATGAATGACATGCTCCGATTATTTATCGCCATCGACTTGCCACCCGAGGTCAAATCATTATTAACGACGCTGCAATCAAGGCTGCGTCCACGAACGGACGCGGTGCGTTGGAGCGATCCAGGCGGCACACATCTCACGCTCAAGTTTCTTGGCAATGTCGAGGCTTCGCGTGTTGATGCTGTTACCGATAGGATGCGTAATGCTGCCCAACAGCATCAACCATTTGAGCTGCAAACCGGTGAGCTTGGCATGTTTCCAAATCGTCGCCGACCTCGCGTTGTGTGGCTGGGCATTGACGGCGATGTTGGCGTGCTTTCGCAGCTGCAAGCAGCTGTTGAGCAATGTGTCGCGTTGCTGGGCTTTCCAACCGAACAGCGACCATTTAGCCCACATCTGACACTGGGACGAAGTATTAAGGATCCGTCATCGGCCCATCTTGCATCAATCGGACAGGCCGTGGAGCAAACGGAAGTTCCGGAAAAGATCGCATTCATGGTGAACGAAGTGGTTCTGATGCGCTCGGAGCTAGGTCCGCGTGGCGCGCGCTATACGCCGCTGCATCATGCTCTTCTTGACGAGTCTTTGTAGCTTGGTATAATTCCGGCGCTGTTTCGATGTCTACACATCCCCTACTCACTAGAAAGCAGCAATACTTGCTCACACCACTTCGTATCGCTGTTTGCGGTACCAGCCAGGCTCATCCAATTCAAGTAGCGCTTGCCGAAACGGTTGGGCGTGAGCTTGCGCGTGCTGGTGCCATTATCTTGTGTGGTGGTCTGGGTGGAGTTATGGAAGCCGTTTGCCGTGGCGCGCGCGAGCTTAACGGAATCACTGTAGGTATCATCCCAACGTCGGATGCATCTACCGCTAATTCCTTTATCATGTTGCCAATCCCTACTGGTTTAGGCGAAGCGCGCAACATGGTGCTGGTTCATTGTGCTGAAGCAGTCATCGCAATTGGTGGTGGCTGGGGGACCCTTTCGGAGATTGCCCTAGCACGACGAGCCAACCTCACCGTTATTGGCCTTGATACATGGTCCACTTGCGACACTACGACACTGGTCGAGGTTGCGGATGGACCGGATGACGCGGTAGCACGCGCGCTTAAGGCGGCTCGTCAGCGACGTGGCAGTGTTGGTTCAGCGGCGTATCACGTCGACATCAGCGCATCAACTTTATAATTTGGTGTGCGATACAGCTTCATGTTGGATATGGGCCAAAGGTGGTCCCAAGGAGGAATTCATGCGACGTCGTTTGTCCGTCGGCGCCCTGCTCATTATGCTGGCAGGTTTGCTGGCCGGCCCTCAATTCGCATCTGCTAGCCCGCCACCAGCGCAGGTTCAGTATTTTGCAGAAACGGGCCACGCGGCTCACAATTATTTCTGGCAGTTTTGGAAGAACACGCCAAACGCGCTGCGCGTTCTCGGCTATCCGATCTCCGAACCCTTTATGCAGGAAAGCTTTACCGAGCCGGGTAAGTTTTACCGCGTGCAATACTTCGAGCGTGCCGTGCTTGAAGAGCATCCCGAGAACTTTGGACGCGATAACAATCGCTTTTTTGTTCTTGGCCGCTTGCTTGGCAATGAGCTGATCAAGAACCGTCGCGGCGAGGCTCCATTCCAGCCCGTTGCATCAGTCCCAACCAATGTCAACCAGACATGGTTCCGCGAAACGCAGCACACATTGCGCAACGATCCAACAAGGGGTCCATTTAAGCAGTTCTGGGAGCAGTATGGCGGCCTGGTCGTCTTTGGCTACCCGACCTCGGAGCCGTTCCAGGAACGCAACGCCGACACCGGCGAAACCTACTGGGTCCAGTATTTCGAGCGTAACCGCTTCGAGTTCCATCCCAACGAGAAGGACCCGACCTTCCGCGTGTTGCTGGGCCGCTTGGGCGACCAGTACGCCAAGCAAAATGCCGATAAGGTTAACACGGACGCATTCCGCTACCGACAGCCCGCCGAGTCAATGCCGGAGCCGTTCATCTATGGCTCGAACGCGACGCTGTACTACGTTGATCGCGATCGCACATTGACGCTGGCCAAGATCGGCTTTGAGTCGAACAACACCAGCGGCGGCCCGACCTGGATTCGCCAGCAGGTGCCGTGGCAGGATCACATGGACTGTCGTGGCAACATCGCTTGGGGTGAGCTTGACCGAGTTGTGGAAAGCACAGCCGCCAAGGGTGTCAAGATGCTGGTCAGCGTTGTTCGCGCGCCTGGCTGCTTTACCTCTGATGGCCACACCGGCATGCCGACCAAGGCGAATTTTGGTCGATTCGCTCAGTTCGTCGGAGCGATGGCCGAGCGCTACCGTGGCAAGATTCACGCATACGAAATCTGGAACGAGCAGAATTATGCCGTCGAGAATGGTGGTGTCGTAGCCGATGCGCCGTTCTATGTCGATCTGCTGGTTGCCGGCTATGACGCGATCAAGGCGAAGGACGCAAACGCAATCGTGGTGTCGGGTTCGCCGACTCCGACCGAGACCAACAAGCGCAACGTAGCCTTCAGCGATCTTGACTATCTGCGCGCGATGTTCCGCGACCCACGCTTCCGCACGCATATGGACGTTGTCGGCGTTCACCCTGCCGGTACGTTGAATCCGCCCGACGCGCTGCCTGAGCCAAACCGGCCCCAGAACGGCGTGTGCGACGGCTGGAACGGCAACACTGAGTTTTACTTCCGTCGCCTGGAGCAGATTCGCCAGATCATGGTGCAGGAAAACCTGGGCGA
>JASKZZ010000489.1 GCA_030147335.1 Herpetosiphonaceae bacterium
GAAGAAGCAGGCATCCGTGTCGATCTCCAAATCCGCTCCGAAGGCCGCCGCTTGCCGCCGGCACTTGAAACGGCGCTGTATCGCATTCTTCAAGAAGCTATTAACAACATCGTTAAGTACGCCGAAGCTTCCTATGTTGAGATCGACCTTGATTTAGCTCGGACGGATGTTGTGACCGCACGCATTGAGGATAATGGACACGGCTTTGATCATTTGCTGCTTGAACGCAGCACGCAACCAGGGCGCGGCGTGGGGTTATTCGGGATGCTTGAACGAGCAAATTTGGTTGGCGGCACGTTGCAAATAGATAGTGCTCCAGGCGAAGGAACCGAAGTCCGCATCACAATTCCGGTTTCCACCAATACTGCCAAACATACAATGAGCAGTACAGCACCTCTTGATCAGCACGCACAGCTCCTTTCAGCACAGGATAGTCGCTAAGTATCACCGATACAGGTATTCCAGCTGTTAACCGAGATGACCGACCGTTCGCAACGGCGCGTTGCTCTGTTATGATAGCCGTCAATCGGTTAAAGCAGCGAGACTATCATACCGTAGAAAGGGTTCCTAGTTAGGTATGGGTGAACAACAGTTCTGTGATGTACTTGTAGTGGACGACGATGACGCGATTCGTCATACGCTCAAGCTTCTACTGGAACAATCTGGGTATGTCGTCAGGGATGCGTACAATGGCGAAAATGCCCTTGAGATGCTACGGGCTAGTCCCAAACTGCCGTCGGTTATCCTGCTCGACCTCAATATGCCGATTATGACTGGATGGGAGTTTCGCCTTGAGCAGAAGCGCGATCCGCTGCTAGCGGAGATTCCCGTCATCATCATTTCTGCGGATCGTAGTTTGGAGCATCAGCCGTTCTCAATTGACGCCATCGGCTATTTTCGCAAACCACTCGATATTGCTGAACTATTAACACTGGTGAATGATTACTGCGAAGGAGCCAAGCTTAAGGCATAACGAACGGGTTGGTGTTTACGACAATCACATACTCAGAGCAACTTGGAAAGCACGAAGACCGTTGGCGTTTGGCCAAACAAGCTAATCTCGATCTGTTGCTCACACCTAAAACTACTCAGTTCAATGAGTTCAGGCGTGCCCGTCAGCAGCACAATGCGGCCATGGTCAACGACGATCCGTCGCATTTCAGCAATTGCCCCATGGTAAAAGCTTTGGAGACCGTTGGTAACAACGATTTGCCGACCCCAGGGCAAGTTTGATACGACGCAGTCGATCGAGCTATCCGCAAGCGGAAGTTGTCGCGCATCCCACTGGTCAAACCGAACATGGACGTTTGCACTGGCCGCATTCAAGCTCGCCGCCGTGACCGCATCCATATCCTGGTCGCTCCCACTGGCTGCCGCGCCGCATAGCGTCGCCTCAATTGGAATTGTCCCAACACCACAACACGGATCAAACAATGTTACGCCGGGTGCGACACCGGCTAGGGAAAGCAATGCCGCTGCGACAGGTGGCTTGAGCGAGCCGGTTAGATGTGCCTGCTTGTATTGACGTTCATGCAGCGCGCTCCCGGCCAACCGCACTCCAACCAGTGCCGTCTCGTGTTCAATAAACAAGCGCACATTAATCTCAGCCAGAGCATCATTTGGCTCGTAGCGCCAATCATGGCCGGTTTCAACACCGGTAGCAACCGCCGTCTTGATCTCTTCTGTACTGTAGTTGCGCTTGCCGACAAAGCTCGCAGTAACCGAAAAACTTGGTCTTCCACTCAAGGGACGGACCGAAGCACATATGTCAGCTGCTGCTTCAAGCTCAAGCGCTTCGCTCAACGATTGAATAACGTTCAACGTACTTCTTGGTCGGCCAACGCCACGCCAAGCTGCCACCGTCAAAAACACATCGTCCACGGTACGTAACTGGAGCAGCGGCAGTGGTATATCATGGTACACAAACGAGACACGCCGGTAGCCGTGTTCAACTGACTCTACTCCCACAAGCTTTGAGATCTCATCGGCGCTCACAGATTCCAGGCCGCGTGTAGTGATCGCAAAATACGACGTCATGTTACGCCTCGCCCCGTCCTGTTGGTGTCCAGCTGCTCCACACCGTTGAAGCAGCCGCACCATAGTCATACGCGTCGTGGAACTCGATCTGCACCACCCATTTGACCCATTGAAAACCGCGATAGCCAGGAGCAACCAGGCGTACTGGCGCGCCATGACCATGATTAAGCGGCTGATCACCAACTGTGGTTGCCAGCAGCAGGGAGTTGGCTTCCGCGAGTGGAAAGCTCCAACGGTATCCCGTATGCGAGATGATCCGGAGAAAGCGCGCTTCCGGCAGCGGTTGGACCTGTGCAATAAGCTCGCTCAACAACACACCACGCCAGTGTTGGGTCGAGAAGAAGCCGCCGGTGCAGTCAAGCGTTGCAGTCAGCGAATCGTTTGGGGCAAGCTCGGCCAAAGACAGCGTAACAGGATGTGCAACCATACCCGAAACACGCAGTCGATACGACGATTTGTCCAATGGTCGAGGACGGTCAGCGATCCATGACGTTGCAGGAAATGCATTCCCAGCAAATGATCCTTGTTCATACGATCCGGTCCATCGGCGCTCACCACCTCTCCACTGCAGCGCAGTCGCAGCCGGACGCTGGAGCTTCCAACCGATGATTGCGCCACCAGTCACTCCAATGCTTTGTAACACATGTCGCCGCGCTGCAACGTCACGAAATCGCAGCGGCTTTGCGCGTGCCAGGCCATGCAGCACGACCATCACGGACAAAATGATGCTCAATGTAATATGCCAGTTCAGCAGATTAAATCCAGCAATATACAGATCGCCACCAAACGACCACACAACGCCCGAGCCGAGCGATCCACCGGCGAGCAAGGTTGCGAGCACGCCAATAGCTGTACGCCGATCCCAGCGCCGCCAAAAAAGCACACGCGACCAAACCCGTCGCAGCTTCCATCCTAAAACTAGCCCGAAAGCGGCGCCGCCAATGCCATGCAGCGTAAATACCCATGCGCTGCTGCTGTGGCCGCTTACCAGGCTAAGCATACCTGTGCCAAATAGCGCAGCAATCAGCAGCGCCAAGCTCCAATCTGTTCCTCGCGGTGTCATACCCGTATCGTACTCCAAGAACAGGGCCTGCGAAAGCTGAAAACTAACGTACAAGGTGTAATTGGTGCAACGCGGTATAATGGTTTCAGCTCCAGCGAGGACATCGCATGACCAGTTGGCAATCCGCTCCCCTAACACTCATCCTACTTTTGCTGACCGGCATTGCGCTCGCGCTTGCATTGTTTGGGTGGCGTCGTCGACCCGCGCCTGGCGCGACGCCGTTTGCGATTCT
>JASKZZ010000156.1 GCA_030147335.1 Herpetosiphonaceae bacterium
TGAGCGCAAGCTTGAGCGCTTTCTCGCTTCGGATGAGCGCGTGGACAAGCCAAAACAGCAGTGGAACCTCAAGCTGGATTTTGGTCCTGTCCCGCCGAGTGGTCGAGCCGTCCTGCGTATAGAAGATGTCAACTTTGCATATCACAACAGCAAACCGTTGTTTGAGCATGTTTCACTCGACGTGCAATACGGCGAGCGTGTAGCCCTGGTCGGTCCGAATGGTGCCGGTAAAACAACACTGCTAAAGCTATTTCAAGAACAACTCACGCCGCAAACAGGATCGATTCGAGTTGGCGCGAACGTGCGGCTTGGCATTCTGGCGCAGGAACACGAAACGCTGGACGTGCGCCGAACGGTGCTTGAAACCGCGCTGCACGAGCGGCCAATGAGCGAAACCGAAGCACGCAGCTTTCTCCATTTCTTCCTGTTCGGGGGCGACAGCGTGTTTCGACGTGTGGGTGAATGTTCATTGGGGGAGCGGAGCCGGTTACAACTTGCGCTGCTGGTACTGCGCGGCTGCAACCTGCTGCTGCTGGATGAGCCACTCAACCATCTCGATATTGAAGGGCGCGAACATTTCGAGCGCGCATTGGAAGCATTTGAAGGTACCGTTATCGCGGTTGCGCACGACCGAGCGTTCCTGCATAGTTTTGCGGAACGTATTGTTGAGGTCCGTGATGGGTCGGTTCGTGTCTTTGAAAGCGACTACGAGGGTTATTTGTGGGAGGCGACGCGCAAAAAAGAGTAATGCAGCCTGTTCCGATAACACGGGGAGTTTGTGTGCCGCCACATCTGTCGTATGCCGCTGCCTCCGATGTCAAAGCAACGTCTTTGGCTGCTTGTGGTCGGACTCATTGTGTCGTCGTGAGTGCTAGTCCATATCTCGAAACCGGATCAACAACTTGGTGCCGCACCGGCAGCGTTCAACGCAGTATATAAAATAACAAAAGACCCGCCGAACAGCGGGTCTTTTGTTTCAGTGCGCTAGGCTGAGTGAGACCGAAAATAGCGGAGCGCTTCTGGAATGATGTAAAAGCTTAAAATTGTGGCAAAAATGCCAATAAGGGCCACACCAGCGCGATCATCATTGTTGTTCAAGCAGGTGTCGCCGTCCTTCCACAGTGAGTGCGGGTTAACATCCATACTGCACACCCTTTCAGCTGGGTTATGTGCCAGTGATACAGGACACGACACGACCAGTTAATGTGTACTAGCAGATCGTATGCCATGCCGGGTTGATGAGTAGTTCAACTTGCACGCACCCTCACTCAAGCCCAGTTACACTGCAACGTCTCGTCGGTTAAACGCGATCGTGCCTACTCCAATCAATAGCGTTACGACCACAAGCAGGATGCTTACGTCCCCTATTTGCAGGCCGTTACGTAGAGGCTGTCCTCCCGAATAGTAGTAAAACGGTGACAACTTTTGTAGCCAGGCAATCGCATCAACCTGTGGCGCGAGCGTATTGGCAAAATATGACGAGATTGCCACCACAGCTGTGACCGCCAGCACCAACCCACGTCGTCCAAGCGCAGCGCCTAGGGCGAGAGCAATTGAGCCAAAACAGATGCCAAGCAGCACGAGATGGAGAACCATCGCGATCATCCTGGCCACAGGGATATCCAATTCTGACGGCCCCGCAATCGCAACCAGCACAAGCAGCACTGCACTGCCGACAATCAGCGTCGCGACGCCCATCGCCGCAAAGCGTTGAAGCACCACCTGCGTCCGGGTGACCGGATACGACAGCAGGAGATCTAGCGTGCCTGCTTCCTCATCTCCTGCTATCGCGCGTGCGCCGGTACCTACAGCGAACAAGATGATCAGTATCGGCCCAATGATGCCAAAAACGGTGGTTTGGAGATAGCCTTCCGGGCTAACCATGTCTTGCAATCCAAAGGCTTGAATAACCGCCTGCGGGTAATTCTTGATTGCTTCAGCCATTTGAGGATTACGGATCGAGGGGTAGAAGGCGGCGTACATCGCAGTCGCTACGGCAATGCCAATCATCCAAGCGAGCAGTGACCGCCGTTGATCCCACAACGTTTTCGTGAAAACATTACGCAGCATGACCGTTCTCCTTCGTCTGATAGTATGTGAAGAACAGTTCCTCAAGATTCGGGTCGTTGGCCCGGATGCTTACAACAGTGAAGCGCGCTGCCGTCTTAATCAACGCATCGGCCCGGCCTTGGACCCTACAGCGCAGGACGAAGCCGTCAATGACAAGCTCCTGCACATCGGGCAGATCCTCGAATGCTTCGCGCGGCACCGGTGAGTCGAAGTAAATCTCAAGCATCGGCACCGCTCGTTCGCGCAACGTCTCAACCTGCTCCACCGCAACCATTTTACCGTCGCGTACAATACCCACGCGATCCGCGACCTGCTCCACTTCGTTCAGCACATGCGAAGACATAAAAATGGTTTGTCCGGCGCGCTTTGCCGCGCGTATAAGGTCTAGGAATGTATGCTGAATAATAGGGTCTAGCCCGCTTGTCGGCTCGTCAAGGATCAGTAGCTCAGGCTCGTGCATAAATGCTTGGACTAGCCCGACTTTTTGCCGGTTACCTTTGGATAAACTACGGATGCGTGTGCCAAGCTCCAGGTTAAGCTGCTCAGCAAGCTCAGCGATCCGCACACGCGATATGCCGCCACGCAGGTTTGCCGCGTAGGTAAGATATTCCCCGACTGACTGTCGGCCATCCACCACAAAGTCACCGGGGAGATACCCGATTCTTTGTCGTAAGGCAACACTTCCAGCGCATGGTTCCACACCCAGGACGCGTACAACTCCGCTTGTTGGACGCAGGAGATCGAGCAATAAACGAATTGTTGTTGTTTTACCGGCACCATTCGGACCTAAAAATCCAAAAACTTCGCCTGAACGCACATCCAGATCCAACCCATCGAGGCCACGCCGCTGACCGTAGCGCTTGATGAGCTGCACAGTACAAATTGCTTCAGCCATAACAACTGCTCCTTTCGGTGAGCACGCATATACCTACGAATGCAGTTATTCAAACGTTACAATCAGCCAGCATCCTTGTATCCGACGGCCCGCACTGCTTCAACACGAGCTTGCAGCGCAGCTACCAGCTTGTTATACAATACGATAGCCATACATTACAGGGGCATATGTTGATGACACGTGGTTTAACACAGTCAGGGCGGCTGCCACTGTTGACACATAAAGGAGCACAGGTGAATCCGAAAGCATACCGCCTGCCGACGCAGGTGCTGCCGAAGCGCTACCATATAGAGCTTGACGCTCGGATTGAGCAAAGCAGCTTTCACGGCACGGTCGAGATTGAAGTGGATATCGTCGAAGAGCGCGATTCAATCGAGCTGCATGCTCGGGATCTGCAGATTAGCGCGGCGCGGCTATCAGCGAACAATCAAGAACATACCGGAACAGTTACGCTCGACCCGGAGCGCGAAATTGCTATCATCGGGTTTGACGCGCGGTTGCCAAAAGGAACAGCAACCCTTGTACTCACCTACTCCGGTGAGGTTAGCCAGGGCTTGTCGGGATTGTATCGTGCCATGGACGGCTCCGAGCAAATGCTCTGTACGCAGTTCGAGTCGACCGACGCGCGTGCCGCCTTTCCTTGCTTCGACGAACCAACATTCAAGGCACAGTTCGCCTTCACTGTCACAACGTCGAGCGATGCAACTGTGCTAGCAAATGGGCAGCTGCTTTCGGTGTCGGCAAGTGATGACGGCAACTCCAAAACATGGAACTTCGCTCCCACAAAGCCCATGTCAAGCTATCTGGCCGCACTCGTCATCGGTGATATTGCGGGTACCACCGAGGAAGAGGTACAGGGTACGGCCGTCCGTGTTTGGGCGCAGCGCGGGAAAGAGCAAATGGGCGAGTTCGCACACGGCTATACCGCGCGATTGTTGCCCTGGTTTGAGTCGTACTTCGACGTGCCCTACCACTTCGATAAATATGACCAGGTCGCGGTGCCGGGCTTTTCAGCAGGAGCAATGGA